>NZ_JBEYKR010000181.1:0-12673 GCF_040703535.1 Streptomyces sp. NPDC007346 | reverse complement strand
TTCGAGCATCGACTGGCTCTGCTCGTTGTCGTGGTTGAAGTTGGCCAGCATATCATTTCGCGTTGCAGCTCGCTGACGGTCGTACGCTCTCCGCGCGAGCGCCGCGAAGGAGACTGGTTGACCTCCCCTTGGGGCTCCCGCAGGGGCGGGCGCTTGTTCTGGGCGCGGGCCGGAACCCATTCTGGGAGGGAGGCAAGCGAGGCGATGTCCGTTTTGCTGTCGCAGGGCGCTGGCGATGGGATTTCCGCTGGTGAGGGCCGGTTTCAGAGCTGAGGCGGGGTGAACTGACCTTGTTCTGGGTCGGTCACGGCGCCGCGGGGGACGAGCCATTTGGCCTTGTGCCGCAAGCTGTAGATGTTGCTGGTCGTGAGTTTCACGCCAATCTCCTCGCAGATGCTCCATGCCCGCATCGGCGCGAGTGCGAAGTTCACGATCGAGGACGCGGCCACCTTCTCCGGCTCGGTCGGTCAGACACCCTCCTGGGCCGTTCGGTAGGCGATGAGCGCTGTCAGGGCGTCGACCGTAGGGTGGTCGAACAGGTCGCGGACCGCGATCCGGGCTGGGAACACCCGGTTGATCCGGGCCGTCACTTGAGCGGCCAGCAGGGAGTGGCCGCCGACGGCGAAGAAGCTCTCGTTGTCGGCGAAGCGGCCATGGCCGAGCGCCTGTTCCCAGACGCCGCGGATCTGCTCGCGTTGCTTGTTCATCAGAATTCTTCCTCTCGATCGGGCACGAGGGTCGGATGCGATGTGGCCTGCGTCATACTCGCCGCACTCTGCTGCAATGCGACATCTCACGTGTGACATTGTACTGATGGAGGTGGCCGATGCTCGATGTGCAACTCGGCGACGGAATCGCCCTGACGCAGCAACAAGAAGCCGTGTGGAAAGCACAGTTGCTGGCACCCGCCAGCGACTCGTACCACATTCCCCTCGCCTTCCAGCTGGCTGGCCGGGTCCAGCCGGACCTACTCGACCTGGCACTGCGACGGATGGTCGAGCGCCATCCCGTGCTGCGCGTGACAGTCTCCGACGACCCCTACGCCGGACCCCGGCAGCGTCTCGGGCCGCCGCCCCGATCCGTGCTCGCCGTGCACGACGTCGAACCAGGGCAGGCCGAGGAACTGCTCGCGCTGGCCGCCCGTCGACCGTTCGATCAGGCCCAGCCGCTGAGGATGGCGGCCGAGTTGTTCCGGTGGGCGGCCGATGAGGCTTTGCTTCTCCTGGTCTTCGACCACATCGCCGTGGACGCACCATCGGTGGCTCAGTTGCTGGCTGAACTGTCCGTGGACTGCGCCGGGCTCGCCGATGGTCGAGAGCTGGACGAAGTCGTCCTGGAGGCAGGCTACTTCGCGTACGCGCGTGATCAGCAGGCGCGATTCGCCGAGCCCGACGCCGAGACGGCTGCCGGGGCGGCGTTCTGGGCGGAGCGGGTCGCAGGGCTGGAGCGCCGTCCGGATGTACTTCTTCGGCTGCCCGGGGAACGCGGTATTGCGGCTGACGAGTTGACGTTCGCGCTGCCGGACGGACTCACGGGCGCCGCTGTGGCGGCCGGGGGCTCGCTGTTCACGGTACTGATGTCCGCCTGGTGCTTGACGCTCAAGCACCTCAGTGCGGAACGCGACATCCTGGTGGAGTATCCGGCCATCGACCTGCGGCGTACCGAGTACGAGGGCGCGGTCGGCCTCTTCACCGACGGGCTGATACTGCGCGCGCCGGACCTCGACCGTCTGACCCTCAGCGGGTACGTCGCCGCCGTCCGCGAGGACTTGCTTGCCGGGTTCGAGAATCAGGGAGCACCCCTGGCGGACATGTACCGCGCCCTGCGTGCGGCGCCGTCCGCCGCCTGGGCCATGCTGTCGCTGCACGACCAGGGCGCGGAGGAGCTGGTGCTGCCCGGGATCACCGCGCGGCAGCTGCCCGTCTATCCCCGCTCGGGCAAGACGGATCTGTTGCTGGCGGTCGAGACCCGCGGCGAACAGGCCACGGCTCGACTGCAGTTCAACACCGGTCGCTTCGACGAGGCCGTCGCACGCGGCTTCGCCACCGCCTACCAGTCGGTTCTCGGGGCACTCGCCGGTCTCGCCCGTGAGGTCGACCCGCCCGCCCTGGAAGTGCCGTTGCTCCCCGACGGCCAGCGGGCGCTGGCTCTCGCTCAGGCTCAGGGGCCCGCGCACCCGGCCTTTGCACCGGGTTGCCCCTGTGGATCACGGCGGCCGGCTCGCCGCGTACGTACGCACTGGCGGGAGAGCTGGGCGCCGGGGTGCTGACCCATCTGCTCGGCCAGTCTCTGGAGCAGCTGGAGGAGAGTCTGGCCGGGTACGCCGATGCCCTGACCGAGCACGGCCACGGCGTCGAGCGGGAGCGGGTCTGCGTCATGGTGCGCACCCATCTCGGGCCCGACCGGCACCGGGCCCTGGCCCTCGCCAGGGACCCGCTCAAGGAGTACATGCGCTCCTCGCTCAGCCTGTTCGGCCTCCAGTCCGCCACCCCGACCGGTGCGGGCGGCGACTCCGCAGGCACTGGCACAGACGTGAACGCGGGCGATGCGGCTCTGGAGGAGCTGCTGGAACTCGCCTACCAGGACTTCTCCCGCGAACGCTGCCTGCTCGGCGCACTGGACGACGCGATGTCGCTGGTCGAGAAGCTGGCCGCGATCGGAGTGGATGAGATCGGCTGCCTCGTCGACTTCGGTATCGGCACCGACGAGGTGCTGCGCGGCCTGCGCACGCTGGCCGAGTTGAACCGCCGATGCGCCGACCTGTGAGCGCCCCCGGAGCCGGGCCCGCGCCCGACGGGCCCCGGCCGCTGCTGATCCTGCACCACGCGGGCGGCTCGGCCGGGTCCCTATCAGCGGCTCGTACGGGCGCTTGCGGCCCGTGGCCACGACGCGGTCGATCTGCCTGGCCGGGGCCGGGCGCGGGCGATCACCCGTGCCGCAGCGTGGCCGAGGCCGTCGATCATCTGGTCGGTGTGGTGACCCGGGACTTCGAACACGGCTGTGCGCTGTTCGGCCACAGTATGGGCGGGCTGCTCGCCTTCGAAACGCCCCGGAAGCTGGAACGCCTCGGCAGGCCGGCGAGCCGGGTGGGCGTTTCGGGCTGCGTCCGCCCCGCCGCTTCGGCCATGGCTCCTGCGGCGGGTCGGCACCGCTGGAGCGCCGACCGGCTTACTGCGTACGTCCGTGAGCTCGGCGGTACTCCGAAGGAGGCCCGGCTCCACCCGGGGCTCCGCGACTGTCTGCTCGGCGTCCTGCGCGCAGACCTCGCCATGGTCGACGGCCACCGGGCGCGCGCCGACGCGCGGCTGTTGCGGAGCCCCGGCGCGATCTTCCGAGGCTTGGCCGACCCGGTGGCCGATCCGGACGGTTGGAGCCTGGTGCTTCCGCGGCCGGTGGCCGTGCACGCCTTCACGGGCGGCCACTTCTACCTCTTCGAGTGGCTCGATGAGGTGGCCGCCCGCATCGACGCGGAGCTCGGGCGGCTCACACGGCGCGGGCCGGAGCCGAGTGCGCCGTCCCGCCAGCCATGTACAGACCAGGACATGAAGATCGGACAGGAGCAGTCTCAGTGACAGCGAGCAACGGGCGGTCGGCAGCCGCCGTACGGATCAGACAGATCGCAGCGACCGCGGTGCCACTGTATCTGTCGATGATCGCGGCCTCGGCGGGAGCTCTGGTGGACACCGCCGTGCTGGGTCGCCACGCGACGGCGGAGCTGGCGGGTCTGGCCGTGGCCATGGCCGTCTTCGGCCCGGCCACAGCCGCGATCGCCGGGGCACAGCGCGGCGTGATGCCATTTGTGACGGAACATCAGGACAAGCCCGCACAGCTCGCTTCGGTGCTGCGCAACGGAATGTGGCTGGCGGTCGTCACCGGTGGCCTCGGGGCGCTCGCGGTGGCGGCGGTGCCGTGGATCGGCCGGGTAGGGGGCGTACCGGAGGGGACACTCGATCGACTCGGCCTGTTCCCTGCTCTGCTGGCGGTCACCACCTTGCTGACCGCGGTGTCCACCACGGCGAGTTCCGCCCTGATCGGGCTCGGCCGCGGCCGCCTGGTGATGCGCTCCGGTCTCGCCGGTACGGGGGCGGCCGTCGTGCTGTCGCTGCTGCTGGTCGGCGGCCCTGGCCCGATGCCGTCCCTGGGTCTGGCGGGCGCCGGTGTTGCGATGCTGGCATCCAGCGCGATCAGCGCTGTCATCGCGCAGGTCGCGCTGCGGCGGTCGCCCCAACTGGCTGGGTGCTCCCTGCGCTGGGGGCGCCCGCAGCTCATGCAGGTGATCGGGCTTGCCCGGGTCGGTATTCCGCTGGCCGCCACCGTACTGATCAAGTTCGCGGTCCTGGGTGTGCTGGCGTTCTCGGCGGCCCGGATCAGCACTGAGGCGGCCGCCGTGCACAGCATCGCGGTGTCGCTGGTGAACCTGATGTTCACGGCTGCCGTGGCGGTCGGGCAGGCCGTCGTGCCCGTGGTGGCGGAGCGGCTGAAGGAGCAGGATCTGCCGGGGATACGGGCCGGGGCGGTCGCCGGTGTCGTCGTCGCCGCCGGCGCGGTGCTGGCGCTCGGCGGGCTGCTCACGGTGGCACGCGGCCCCGTTCTCTCGGTGTTCAGCACGGACCCCGGGGTGCGGGAGGGCCTGATGGACCTGCTGCCGCTGGTACTGGCGGCGACGCTGGGGGATGCCTTCCAGGCGTTGTTCGGCTTCGGCCTGATCGGTGTCCGCAGGACCCTGCCGAGCATGCTGTGCTTCGCCGCCTGTTACGGCGTGCTGGCCGTACTGGCCGTGCCGGTGGCGACGCACAGTGGCCTTACGGGGCTGTGGGGGATGCTGGCCGTGGTCAACCTGGTCCTGATCGCCGCGCAGGGCTGGTGCTTCCGCCGTTACAGCGCTCTCGCGGTCGCGTCCCCGGTGCCTGCCTGACAGGCCGGACAGTTCTGTCCGGCCTGTCAGGGCAGCGGCGCCGTCGGCCCGCCCTACTCTCCGACCCCGGTCAGTGTGTGGGAGCCGACTGGTTCCGGGCGGGCCGGTCGCCGAGCTCTACCGCTCCGATGGGCAGCTCCGGCCGTTCCACCGCCGCCCGCACGAGGGCGAGCAGCCCGTCGGCCAGCCAGCGCACCGTCGTCGCGTCGAAGAGGTCGGCCGCGTACTCGATGCCACCCGTGATGCCGCCCGGCCCGTCACCGCTCTGCGACTGCTCGGTCAGGATGAACGTCAGATCGAACTTGGCGGTTCCCGTGGTCAGTTCGCGGTGGGCTACGGTCAGGCCGGGCACTTTGGGCAGCTGCGGAAACCCGACCTGGAACGCGAGCAGGACTTGAAAGAGTGGGGGGTAGGCCCGGGACCTGGGCGGCGCCACGGCCTCCACCACCTGACCGAACGGGGTGTCCTGACGGGCGAGGAACTCCAGGTCTGCCTCCCGCACCCGTACCAGCAGCTCGGCCATCGACGGGTCGCCGGACGTGTCGCAGCGCAGCACCAGGGTGTTGGCGAAGAAACCGACCAGATCTTCCAGCGCACTGTCGGGGCGGCCGACGACCGGCGTGCCGATCACGATGTCGCTACCGGCTCCCGCTCGGGTGAGCAGAGCGGCCAGAGCCGCGTGCAGCGCCATGAAGACGGTGCATTTGCGTCGGCGGGCCAGCGCCGCGAGCCCCGCGTGCACCTCGGCCGGGATTTCCAACGCAAGCCACCCTCCCGGCCCGTACGCCGTGGCCCTGGGCCGGTCAATGGGCAGGGTGGGTTCCGTCGGCGCCCCGGCCAAGGCCCTGCGCCAGAACGCGGCCCGTTCCGCCGCCGTCACCGCCAGCAGATCGCGCTGCCACAGCACGTGGTCCGCGTACTGGACGGGCAGCGGCGTCCAGTCGGCGCTCGCTCCGGCGAGCCGGGCTCGGTAGGCGGTCAGCAGATCGCGCAGCAGCGGCCCGGGGGACCAGCCGTCGGCCGCGCTGTGGTGCAGGAGTAGCAGGAGCGTGGCTCGCCGTGTGCCGTCGTTCGTCGTCGTGTGCCACAGGGAGGCCCGTATCGGAAGGTCGGCCGCGAGGTCGAAGACCTCTCGCGCCGCCTGTCTCAGATGCTCGTCGAGAGTGGCCGGGGCGACCCGGTGCTCGGGCAGTTCCAGCTGGATGTCTGTGCCGGGCACGACATGCTGGTACGGGAGGCCGTCGTCGTCCGGGAGTAGTGTGCGCAGGGCTTCGTGCCGGACCACCACGTCGCGGAGCGCACCGTGCAGCGCGGCGGCTTCGAGCGGTCCGGTGAACTCCGCGGCCAGCGGTAGGTTGTAGCGGGGGCTCGGGCCCTCCAACAGGTCGATGAACCAGAGCTGTTGCTGGGTGTGGGAGAGCGGCATCCGGTGCGGGCGGCGGGCGGGCCGCAACTCTGGTCGGGCAGCCGCGGTCGGTTTGTGTTCCACGGCGGTCAGCCGCTGGGCGAGTCCGGCCACGGTCGGGTCGGCGAAGATGTCGCGCAGGGTGGTTTCTGCGGCGAACAGGGAGCCGAGGCGGCCGATCAGTCGCGCCGCGAGCAGTGAGTCGCCGCCGAGGTCGAAAAAGCTGTCGTCGGCGCCGACCGGTCCGGTGCTCAGTATCTCCTCGAACAGCCGGGCCAGGGCCTGCTCGGCCGGTCCTTCCGGGGCCCGCTGTCCTGCGCGGGGGCCGAACTTGGGGGCGGCCAGCGCGGTGCGGTCCAGCTTGCCGCTCGGAGTCATCGGGAGCCGGTCGAGCCACACGATCGCGGCGGGCACCATGTAGGTGGGTAACGCCTGCTCGGCCGCTGCTATCAGACGTGCCGTATCACCGTCGCCGGGCGCGGAACCAGAGCCATGGCCGTCACCGTCGGATATCGCGGTACGCGGCGCGGACACCAGGTAGGCCACCAGGCGGCGGCCCGCCGGGTCCGCTCTGTGGGCCACGACCGCTGCTTGGCCGACCATCGGGTCGCGCAGCAGGACGGCGGCCACCTCGCCCGGCTCGATCCGGTGACCGCGGATCTTGATCTGGTCGTCGGCCCGGCCCCGGTAGTCGACCGTCCCGTCAGGGCGAAGCGCCACGAGGTCTCCGGTGCGGTACATCCTGGCGCCGGGCAAGCCCGCCGGGTCGGCGACGAAGCGGGCGGCGGTGAGACCGGGACGGTTCAGATATCCGCGGGCGAGGACGGGCCCCGTGAGGTACAGCTCGCCCACCGGAACCGGCCGTAGCCGCGCGTCAAGCACCTGGGCGTCGGTGCCCGGCAGAGGGGTGCCGATCGGCGGGGCGGCGATTCCGGGTGCGACGTCGACGGTCAGGGACCAGATGGTCGTCTCGGTCGGCCCGTACAGATTGATGACCCGGTCCGCGAGCGCCAGCAGCCGGTCGGCCAGCGCCCTGGGCAGAGCCTCGCCACCGACCAACGCCCGCACCCCGCACAGCCGTTCCGGCCGTACCGCCAGCAGCCCATCCCAGAGCGACGGGGTGGCCTGAACAACATCGACGCCGGCGTCCACTACCAGCTGCGCCAGGGCGAACGGATCCCCCGCCTGCTCCGGATCGGCGAGCACGATGGTGCCTCCGGCCAGCAGAGTACCGAAGAGTTCCAGGCCCGCGATGTCGAAGGAGACGGTGGTCGCGGCGAGGACCCGGTCCGCGGCGGTGATGCCCGTACGGTCCAACAAGCCGGCGAGCGCGCGGCCGTACGCCTCGCGGCTGATGACGACACCCTTGGGACGGCCGGTCGATCCCGAAGTGTAGAGAACGTAGGCGGCTTGTTCCGGTTCGACGGCGGGCGGAACCCACGCAACTGCGGAGCGCCCCGGCCCGTCGGCGGGCGCGTCCAGCAACAGGCAGGGCGCCCCGCGCCGGGCGGTGGCGGAGTCCGTCAGCAAGAGACAGGGCGCCGCGTCCTGGAACATCAGGTCGACCCGGTCCTGGGGCAGACCCGGGTCGACCGGCAGGTACGCCGCTCCGGCCTTCAGCACGGCGAGGAGCGCGACCACAAGTCCCGGGCTGCGCGGCAGCATTACCGCGACGAGCCGGTCCGGGCCCGCTCCGGCGTCAGCGATGCGCTCAGCCAGCCGCTCCGCCTGCTCGTGGAGGCCGCGGTAGGACAGAGCGCTTTCCACTCCTGCGCAACTTCGGGTCAACACGGCTGTGGCGTCCGGCCGTTCGGCCGCCCGGTTCGCGATCTCCGCGATCAGGTCGGTCCTCGGATCGGGGATGCCGACGCGGGTAGGCGGTGACTGCTCACACTGGTCAACGGCAGCCATCGCCGCCTGCTGGCCGAGCCCGGTCCGCAGCGCCCACCAGCCCGCTGGAGCCGCCAACTCTGCTGGCCACAGCGAGCGTTCAGCGAAGTCGTTGACGAGGACGGAGTGCCGCCGCGCTGGGTCATCTGAAGGACTGAACATAGCCTCCGCGCTTCCTCCGCAGGGGAAATCTGTGACATGTGAAATTGTATACACGGCGTAGGTGTCTTGGTCTCGGTCGCGTGGGGGCGTGTCAGCTTAAGTTGACACGCCTTTCGTGGCGACGGTGGCGGCGAGGAAGTCGGCGATCTCTTGGCGGCGGACGCTCAGCCGGTGGCGGACGAGTGGAGCGAGGTGGGCGCCTCTTTCGAGCTCCCGGTCGTAGGAGGCGAGGGCTTCCCGCATACGGGAGATGTTGTCGCTGGCCAGCGCGACGTTGCGGCGGGCCTCCCCGCGCTGCCCCTCGATTCCGCGCCTGGGAGCCGTTCCGGGTATGGATTCCGTCATTGACACCCGCCCCGTCAGCGAACCAGCACGAGCTGATCGCTCCCGCTGGAGCACACACTGGCCGGTTCTCTTCAGCTGGCACGGTGCTGAATTCTCCACGGCGTCGGGTCCGAGCCCGGACTGCGTTCACCTCGCCTCGCGCGGAGAGCACTCCTGCCGGGTGCACTCGGGCCGCGATGCTTCACCCCCGTATGAGCGGGCGTGAACCGGACCACTCGCCCGTCACGTTCATCGCAGCGGTGTGCTTTCTGCGCGAGCGGAGGTAAGCCGCGGGGGTGTCGCGGACTTGCCCTGGGGACCACTTGGGGACCACTTGGGGACCAGATGGTATCTGCACACTCGAACGGCATGCATGAGACCGCACGCTATGCGCCCGTAGTTCTGATCGTATGTGTAGATAAAGCGGATAGCCGCTACTCCTGGGGGTCAAGGGGTCGCAGGTTCAAATCCTGTCGTCCCGACTCGTGAGAGTCGCAGATCAGGGCCGGTTTCGGAGAAATCCGAGACCGGCCCTCGGTCATTTCCGGGGACCGGAAGAACCGGCAGGTCCGGCGGGGCCGAAGGCGGTCGGTCGGGCAGCGGTCCCACCAGGGGCAGGTCACGGATTCCGGTGCGCCGCCCACCCCGGCCGTAGCTCCTGGACGCCGCCAGGCGTCGGCAGGGCGTGGTCAACGGGCATGCCGTGACCGCGCCGCGGCGAGGGCGCCCAGGACCGTGCCGACAGCCAGGACGAGAAGCCCCCTCAGCCAGACATCACGTTCGATCTGGGTGGCGAGCACGACACAGGACACGGCTCCGAGGACCGGGACGAGGGTCGGTGCCCGGAAGTGTTCCCGGGGGACCGCGGCGCGGCGCAGCACGAGGAGTGAGGTGTTGACGAGGAAGAAGACCACCAGGAGCAGCAGGACCAGGGTGGAGGCGAGCGTGGACACATCGCCGGTGAGGGCCAGGAGCAACGAGAGCGCGGTGGTCGTGGCGATGGCGGCCCAAGGGGTGCGCCGCCCGGGGAGGACCTTGGTCAGGAAGTGGGGCAGGAGGCCGTCCCGCGCCATGCCGTAGGCCAGCCGCGAGGACATGATGCCCGTCAGTAGGGCTCCGTTGGCGACGGCCACCAGGGCGATGGCGCTGAAGAGTTCCGGGGGGACCCCTCCCGCCGCCCGGACGACTTCGAGGAGCGGTCCGCTGGACTCCGTCAGCTTCCCGGTCGGCACGGCCGCCGCGGCGGCCACCCCGACCAGGGCGTACACCGCCCCGGCGGTGATCAGGGCGCCGAAGAGCGCTCGGGGGTACGAGCGGCGGGGGTCACGCGTCTCCTCGGCCACGTTGACGGACGTTTCGAAGCCGACGAACGAGTAGTAGGCGAGAACCGCGCCGCTCAGCAGGGCCGCCACCGGCCCTTCACGCGAGGTTCCCAGGTCCGTGAGCCTTCCTGTGTCTCCGTCGCCGCGCAGTACGATCCAGGCACCGAGCCCGATCACCAGGAGCAGTCCGCCGACCTCGATGACCGTGGCGACGACGTTGGCCCGGGTCGACTCACTGATGCCCCGCGCGTTCAGCAGCGCCAGCGCGGCGAGGAAGACGACCGTCACCAGCACCACGGGGAGCGTGATGAACTCGGACAGGTAGTCGCCGCCGAACCCCCGGGCCAGGGCGGCCACCGACACGACGCCGGCGGCGAGCATGCAGAAACCGGCGAGGAAGCCGAGGAACGGCCCGTAGGCCAGGGTGGCGTAGTGCGATGCGCCGCCCGCGCGCGGATATGTGGTGACCAGCTCCGCGTAGGAGGCGGCCGTCAGCAGAGCCAGGCACAAGGCCGCGAGCAGGGGAGCCCATACGGCACCGCCGGACTCGACGGCGACCTCGCCCACCAGGACGTACACGCCCGCCCCCAGGACGTCTCCCAGGATGAAGAAGTAGAGCAGCGGGGTCGTCAGAGCCCTCTTGAGCGGTGTCGGAGAGTCTGGTGCCGGGGGCTTCGCGGGGAGGGGCTTCACCTGGTCCCGTATACCCGGCCGGGGGTCCGGCAGGCGGCGGATCCCTCCGATGCCCGCGATGGCGGACCAGCCCAGCGGCGGTTCCACGAGCCGCGGGCGGAGTGGCCGGGGCGCGGCCTTCCTGCGGGTCAGCGGGAGCGGTCCGAGGCCGGCCAGACGTAGGGCAGGTCGTCGGGGTCGTGCGGGAACAGGGGGGCGTAGAAGTCCGGGGCCTTGCCGCGCAGCGCCGACCGATGGCTGCGGTGGAAGGCGGGGTCGCCCAGCCACGGCGGCACCTCACGGTCCGCTTGGAGCTGCTCCTGCGTGCGTACGCCCGGATCCTCCCGGTGGGCCGCGAGCTCGGAGACCAGAGAGGCCGCGCATGTGTCCGCGCGCCCGGCCGCCGTCCACACCCGGCAGATCTCCAGTCCGTAGCGCACCAGCGCCTCCTCGTAGCCGGTCCACATGCGTACGGCGGGGTGATGCCGCCACCCGTAGCCGGGGACCGTGAGACCGCGCAGCACCTGGAGTGCCTCGACCCGTTGCTTGCCCAGGCGCCGGGCGTCGAGTGATGCGGCCGACGCGGCGAAGTCGGGGTAGGGCAGGAACGTCTGCATGGTCATGCCACCCAACGGTGCGACAGGAGGGAGAGGAAGAGGGAGAAGGAGGGAGAGAGAGGGAGAGAGAGAGGGAGGGAGAGAGGGGGAGGAGTTGCCGCTTGCCCGCCGTACGGGGTCGAGTCCGGGCCCGGGACGGGAGCACGCGCCGATGCTCCGCCGGCTCAAATCTCGCACAGGACATCGCGCCGTGCATCAGGTGCGTCGACGTGATGACACCAGGCCCCGGGTCCAGCCGTCGGCCTCGTCCGGGCCGCCGCCGTGTCGCCGGAGGGGTCACCCGGGCAGTGGTCGTCACGCCGTTGCGGACGGTGATCCAGGTGAGCCGGAGCGCGCTTGCTCGGGTGGGCGGCGCGAGGTCGGTCGGCAGCCGGCGGGATTCCGGAAGGAGTTCGCCGCCTCGGTCCGGGTGCCACGGTGGCGCCACCAGCGGTCCGGGCGGCGGTGACTTTGCTCCTTTCGGTGCAAATCCGCCGCTGTGCCGGTGCTGTTGACGGCCTCTCACCTCCTCGATGTGGCACCTCTGGAACCGTCACCCCGATTAGTACGACAATCACACCAAATCCAGGAGTCGTCATGTCTTTGTCCACCCCCTCGCGCCTGTCCGCCCGGCGCCTCGGCGCGGCCGCCGTCGCCGCCCTCGCGGTCACCGGCATGTCCCTCGCCGGCGCGACCAACGCGTTCGCCGCGCCCGGAGACAGCGGCGAGGTGAAGGTCCACCGGGCGGGTACGCCGTACGGCGACTCCCGCGACGAGACCAAGGTGTGCCGGTTCAACCTGTCCGCCGTCAACTTCGAAACCGTCCCGCTGATCAACGTCACCGTCGCCCCGCGGCCGAGCACCCCCACCCGCCCCACGCTCACCGCCGCCATCACGCTGACCGCCGGCCAGGGCCACTCCCAGGACTACTCGCTGCCCAACGGGCAGTACCAGGTGAGCTGGACCTTCCCGGGCGGAGTGCCCAAGCAGAAGGTCTTCACCGTCGACTGCCGCCCCAGCGGCGGTGTTCCCGCGGGCGGGGGCGGTGTTCCGACCGTGGAGAGCAGCACCGCGTCGGACAGCGGCATGTCGGTCGGCGCGACCTCGGCGCTGGCAGCCGGAGGCATGGGCGCGGTCGGCCTGCTCCTGGCCCGTCGTGCCGCCCGCCGCCGCGCCGATGGCGCCGCGTAGCACCGCTCGCCGTCGGCGGCGCAGGCGCGGGCCGAGCCGCGCCTGCCGTCTCTCCATCACGCTGAGCGTCACCTTCTCGCTGGTGGCCTTCGCGGTCCAGGGATGCGACAACGCGTCCCCGGACCGCGATGCCGCCACGGCCTCGGCCGCCGCCGACGGCAAGGTGTCCCATCGGCCACCGCCGGGGCGAGCGACC
>NZ_JBEYKR010000180.1:0-12768 GCF_040703535.1 Streptomyces sp. NPDC007346 | reverse complement strand
GCGAACGCGACGTGCTCGACGCCCACTACATGGCCCGTGCGCTGGAACTGGCGCGCAAGCCAGGCGCCGGAACCTCTCCGTGTTGTGGCCCCCGGGCCCCCGGCTCCTGACCCCAGGGTCCGGGACCTCGCCGTGGTGCGGACCCTCGGGCCCGGGAGGCCGCACACGTCCGGCCCGTCAGGCCGCGCCGGGAGCGTCGGCCCCCGGTGCGGCCCGATCCGCCGTACGGGCCCCTAAGGGGCGTCCGGCAACCCCGCGCGGGCCAGCAGCGCGGCCGATTCGGGCCCGTAGCCCCGGGAGACCCGCTCCAGCAGCGCCCCCGGAACGACCTCGTAGCCCTGCGGGCCCACCTGCTCCAGCGCGGTGGCGGCCATCGCACAGCCCAGCCGGGCCCCGGTCACCGCGTCCAGCCCCTGGCCGGCCGCGGCCAGGAAGCCCGCCCGGAAGGCGTCCCCGCCGCCGGTCGGGTCCACGACCAGCTCCACCGGCACGGCGGGGACGTGGACCGGGTCCTGGTCCGCCCGTTCCAGCCGCACCCCTTCGGCGCCCAGCGTGGTGACCCAGCCACCGACCTGGGAGAGCACCTCCCCGGTGCTCCAGCCGGTGAGTTCACGCAGCAGCGAGCCCTCGTAGTCGTTGGTGAACAGCCAGCGCGCGCCGGTGACCAACCGCCGTGCCTCCGCCCGGTCCAGCCGGGGCAGCTGCTGGGAGGGGTCCGCCGCGAACGAAACGCCCGCCGCCGCGCACTGGGCGGTGTGCCGCAGCATCGCCCCCGGGTCGTTGGGGGAGACCAGCACGAGGTCCGGGGTGCCGGTGCGGGAGAAGACCTCGTGCAGGTCGATGTCGGCGGCCTCGGCCATCGCGCCCGCGTAGAAGGAGGCGATCTGGTTCTGCGCGCGGTCGGTCGTGCACATGAAGCGGGCGGTCTCCCGCCGCGTCGAGACACGCACCGAGCCGGTGTCGACACCGTGCTCCTTGAGCCACACCTCGTACTCGGCGAAGTCCGCGCCCACCGCCCCGACCAGCACCGGGCGCAGCCCGAGCCCGCCCAGTCCGTAGGAGATGTTCGCGGCGACGCCGCCCCGGCGGACCTCCAACTCGTCCACCAGGAAGGACAAGGACACCTTGTCCAGCCGGTCGGGGACGAGCTGCTCGGTGAACAGGCCCGGAAAGGTGGTCAGATGGTCCGTGGCGACGGATCCGGTGATGACCAGGCAGGGCCGCTCGGCCGCGGCGCCGGTCGCGTCGGGCGCGAGGCCGTCACTGGTGTCGGGCGAGTGGTGCGGTCGCATCGGCGCTCCTCGCGCTCAGGATGTTCCGGTGGATGTCGGTGGCCGCCGACGAACGGTTGAGAGTGATGTAGTGCAGTCCGGGCGCGCCCTCGTCGAGCAGCCGCAGCCCCATCTCGGTGGCGTGGTCGACGCCGATCCGGTGGCCGGCGCCGGGGTCGCCGTGGGCCGCTTCCAGCCGGTGGGCGAGGTCCTCGGGGAAGGCGGCGTCGCTCAGCTCGGCGAACCGGCGGATCTGCCGGATGTCGGTGGCGGGCATGATCTCCGGGATGATCGGGGTGTCGCACCCCGCCGCCACCACCCGGTCCCGGAAGCGCAGGTAGTGCTCGGCGTCGAAGAACATCTGGGTGATCGCGTAGTCGGCGCCCGCCCTGCACTTGGCCACGAAGTGACGGATCTCCTCGTCGTGGTCGGCCGGCCGGCCGGAGGGGTGTGCGCGGCCCTCCGGGAACGCGGCGACCCCCACGCTGAAGTGGCCGAGGCTGCGCACCAGTTCGACCAGTTCGTAGGCGTACCGCAGGCCCTGCGGGTGCGGGACCCAGGTGCCCCTGGGGTCGCCGGGCATGTCACCGCGCAGGACCAGGATGTCCCGGATGCCCGCGTCCGCGTACTGGCCGACGATGGACCGCAGCTCCGCCACCGAGTGCCCCACGGCGGTCAGATGGGCCACCGGGCGCAGCGTCGTCTCCGCGGCGACCGCCCGGGTCACGGCGACCGTACGGCTCCGGGACGAGCCGCCCGCCCCGTACGTCACGGAGACGAACGAGGGGGCCAGCGCTTCGATGCGGCGGATCGTGGCCCGCAGCGTCTCGTCACCCGCAGGGGTCTTCGGCGGGAAGAACTCGAAGGAGAAGGACGGTGCCCCACCGGTGATCGCCTCCACCAGCGGAAGCGGACGGGTGGCCGGGTGGCCGGGAGCCTCCCGGGCGCTCACACCGCACCGTCCGCCGCCGGTGTGGCGCTCTCGCCCCGGAGCCCGGCCGCCGCGCGCAGGGCCGGGACCCGGTCGGTGCGCTCCCAGGTGAAGTCGGGCAGCTCACGGCCGAAGTGGCCGTACGCCGCGGTCTGGGCGTAGATCGGGCGCAGCAGGTCGAGGTCGCGGATGATCGCGGCCGGGCGCAGGTCGAACACCTGGGAGATGGCTTCCTCGATCAGGTGCTGGGCGACCCGCCCGGTGCCGAAGGTCTCCACGAAGAGGCCGACCGGCTCGGCCTTGCCGATCGCGTAGGCGACCTGGACCTCGCAGCGCGCGGCCAGGCCGGCGGCCACCACGTTCTTGGCGACCCAGCGCATCGCGTACGCGGCGGAGCGGTCGACCTTGGACGGATCCTTGCCCGAGAAGGCGCCGCCGCCGTGGCGGGCCATGCCGCCGTACGTGTCGATGATGATCTTGCGGCCGGTCAGGCCCGCGTCGCCCATCGGGCCGCCGATCTCGAAGCGGCCGGTCGGGTTCACCAGGAGGCGGTAGCCCTCGGTGTCCAGCTTGACGCCGTCCTCGTGCAGGGCGGCCAGCACGGGTTCGACCACCTGGGTGCGGATGTCGGGGGTCAGCTGGGTGTCCAGGTCCACGCCGGCCGCGTGCTGGGAGGACACCACGACGGTGTCCAGCCGGGTCGGCCTGCTGCCCGCGTACTCGATGGTGACCTGGGTCTTGCCGTCGGGGCGCAGGTAGGGGAGGGTCCCGTCCTTGCGGACCTCGGACAGGCGCTGGGACAACCGGTGCGAGAGCTGGATCGGCAGCGGCATCAGCTCCGGGGTCTCGTCGCAGGCGTAGCCGAACATCAGCCCCTGGTCGCCCGCGCCCTGCGCGTCGAGGCCGTCCCCTTCGTCGGCCGAGCCCTCGACCCGCTTCTCGTACGCCGTGTCGACGCCCTGGGCGATGTCGGGGGACTGCGCGCCGATCGACACCGTGACACCGCAGGACGCGCCGTCGAAGCCCTTGGCCGAGGAGTCGTAGCCGATGTCGAGGATCTTCTCGCGCACGAGCTGCGCCAGTGGCGCGTACGCCTTCGTGGTGACCTCGCCCGCGATGTGCACGAGACCGGTCGTGATCAGGGTCTCGACGGCGACCCGGGACGCCGGATCCTCCCGCAGGAGCGCGTCGAGGATCGTGTCACTGATCTGGTCGGCGATCTTGTCGGGGTGGCCTTCGGTCACGGATTCGGAAGTGAAGAGGCGGCGTGACATGGATTCTCCCTGCAATTGAGAGGAGCCGTATGCGGCTGCCAGCAGATGCTAATCAGCCAAGGAAGTGGACGGCAACGATTTCTCGGGTGATTTCTTCGCGGCAATGATTACCGGCCTGTGTCAGGTCGTTTTCGGACGGTCTCTTGACGCAGGGGAGCCTCGGCCGCTAGCTTGGAACGAAACGGATCGTTCCAACTTCATGAGTCCACCTTGAGCTGCACCTTCGTTCCGCACTGCAAGGTGACAGAGTGGGAGAAGCCGTGTTGACGAGCCCTGCCGGGGCGTCGCAGAATTCCTCGACGCCCTCTGTCGGCCTGCCGGAAAACGCACTCCTCGATATTCCCTCCATGTCCGAGATGGTGGCGGGAATATTCTGTGGTGCCCAAGGAGAGGATGCCGGGTCGGGATTCGGCCGCTCTCAGCGGGAAGCGATTGATGAACCTCTGTGTGCGCCATGATTTGAGAATGCATTTCTCTGTGCTGGGTCCATTGGAAATCCGGTCCCCCGGGGGCGAATCGCGCCCGACGGGCGGACCGCGGGTGCGCAGCCTGCTCACCCTGCTTCTGACCGACCCCGGACGAGTCCTCTCCGCGGAACGGCTGATCGACGGTGTGTACGGAAGCCGCCCCCCGGAGGGCGCGGCACGTGCCCTCCAGTCGCAGGTTTCCCGGCTCCGCCAGGTGCTGGGTGGCGACGGCGCCCTGCTGGAGTTCCAGCAGGGCGGCTACCGGCTGGACGTGGAACTGGACGCCGTGGACGCCCACCGGTTCGCCGCACTCGCCGCCGAGGGGCGCGCGGAGCTGGCGGCCGGAGCGCCCGGATCCGCCGCGACGCTGCTGCGCGAGGCGCTCGGGCTGTGGCGCGGGGCCGCGCTGTGCGGCACCGCCCAGACACCGGCCACCACCGCGTGGGCGGCCCGGCTGGAGGAGCTGCGGGACGCCGCCCGGGAGGATCTCGCCGAGGCGGAGCTGCTGCGGGGCGGCCGGGCGGGCCCGCTGGTGGCGGAGCTCGGCACGCTGGTGGCCGCCAACCCGCTGCGGGAGCGCCCGCGCGGGCAGTTGATGCGCGCCCTGCACGCCTGCGGCCGCACCGCGGAGGCGCTCGCCCTGTACGAGGAGACCCGCCGGGTGCTGGCGGCGGAGCTGGGCACCGAGCCCGGCGCCGAACTACGGGCCGTGCACCTGGCGGTGTTGCGGGACACCCCCGACGAGCCGCCCGCCGCCCCGGTGGCTCCGGCGTCCGTGACGGGCGGGGAATCCGGCCGCCGGACGGGGCTCCGGCGCGGACTGGCCGCCCAGTTCACCAGCTTCGTCGGGCGGGAGGACGCCCTGCGCCAACTGGACGTGCTGCTCGACCGGGTGCGGCTGGTCACGCTCACCGGGCCCGGCGGCGCCGGGAAGACCCGGCTGGCGAGCGAGGCCGCCGCCCGCCGCGAACAGGACGTGTGCCTGGTCGAACTCGCCCCGGACAGCCGTGGGGCGGACATCGCCAGGACCGTGCTGGACGCCCTGGGCCCGGGGGGCGCGGAGGTACGCACCCCGGCACCCCCCGGGCGGCACGGCAGGCCGCCGGGCGACACGGCCCAGCTGCTGGCCCGAGCGCTCTCCGGGAGCCGCCTGCTGCTGGTCCTGGACAACTGCGAGCACGTGGTCGCCGACGTCGCCGAACTGGCCGGCCGGCTGCTCGGCAGCTGCCCCGACCTGGTGATCATGGCCACCAGCCGGGAGCCGCTGGACATCACGGGCGAGACGTTGTACCCGGTGCCCCCGCTGGAGCTGCCCCCGCCGGGCCCCCCGCCCGCCGCCGAGGACGCGGCCCACTACCCGGCGGTACGGCTCTTCGCGGACCGGGCCGGCGCGGTGAGCCCCGACTTCGCCCTCGACGCCGGGACCATCCGCGACGTGCTGCGGATCTGCCGGGCCCTGGACGGGCTCCCGCTCGCCCTGGAGCTGGCCGCGGCCCGGCTGCGCTCGCTGCCGGTCGGCGAACTGGCGGCCCGGCTCGACGACCGGTTCGCGCTGCTCTCCCGGGGCAGCCGCACTGCCGCCGCCCGGCACCGGACGCTCACCGCCCTGGTGGAGTGGAGCTGGGACCTGCTCAGCGAGGACGAGCGGGTGCTGGTCCGCCGGTTCGCGGTCTTCCCCGGAGCGGCGGGGCCCCAGGCGGTCGAGCGGGTCTGCGGCCTGCCCTCCGCTCCCCTCCCGTCCGCCGACGGCTCGCCCACGGCCCCCTCCTCACCCGCCGGCGAGGTCGACGCCCACGTGCTGGACCTGCTCACCTCGCTCGCCGACAAGTCGCTGCTCACCCCCGTGCCCGGGGAGGCCAGCTTCCGGATGCTGGAGACCGTGCGCGCCTACTGCCTGCAGCGGCTGGCGGAGGCCGGGGAGACCCGGCAGGTGCGCCGGGCGCACGCCGCGTACGTCACCGAGCTGATCCGGGCCGCCGCCCCGCATCTGCGCGATGCCGACCACCTGCCCTGGCTGTCCCGGCTCACCGCGGCCCACGACGACGTGACGGCGGCCCTGCGCTGGGCGACCCGCGAGGACCCCGGGCTCGCCCTGCGGCTGGGCGCCGAGCTGTGGCCGTACTGGTGGCTGCGCTCCCCGGCCGGGGAGGGGGCGGAGCGGATGCGCGAGGTGCTGTGCGCGCTCGGCACCGTACCGCCGCCCGAACTGGCCGCCGAGTACGTGACCTGTGTGGTGGGCACCGCCCTCGGCATGGCCCCGGACGCGGAGCTGCGAGCCCACCTGGCGGCGGCCGGGAAGCTCGCCGAAGGGCTCGACACCGAGGGCGCGCATCCGCTGATCGTCCTGGCCCGTCCGGTGATCGCCCTGGTCACCGGGGACCACGACGCACCGCTGCCGACGCCGCCCGTGGTGCGGTTCGAGGAGAACCCCTCGCTGCGCCTGGGCACGTGTCAGGTGCTGGGCCTGGTGTACGCCGGGCGCGGTGAACCGGAGCGCGCCGAGCGGCAGTTGGACCTCGCCCTGGAGGGCTTCCGGGCGTCCGGCGAACGGCTCGGGGCGATCCAGGTGCTCCCCGAACTGGCCCGCCTGGCCCGCTGGCGCGGCGACCACGACCGGGCGCTCGCCCTCCTCGACCAGGGCATCGCGCTGGCCGCCCCGCTCGCCTCGGCCACCAACGAGGCCTACCTGCTCTGCCGCCGGGCCGACGAGCGCAGACGCTCCGGCGACCTGCCGGGCGCGGAGGCGGACTGCGCGCGCGGCGAACTGCTCGCCCGCCGGGCGGGGGCGACGGGCGCGCTCGCCGCCGCCCGGCACACCGCCGGGGAGAACGCCCGGCTCCGCGGCGACCTGCCCGCGGCCCGCCGGCTCCACCTCTCGGCGCTCGACCTGTGCTCCGGTACGTGGCTCGGTGAGGAGGTCCGGCTCAGGACGCTCACCGCGCTCGGCCGCATCGCCGAGGCCGAGGGCGACCTGGCCACCGCCCGCGCCCGGCACGCGGAGGCGCTGGAGGCGGTGCTCACCGGCTGGGAGCTGCCGACCGTCGCCGACACCGCGGAAGGGCTGGCCGGGGCGCTGCTGCCGGCCCACCCGGCACTGGCCCTCACGGTGCTCGGCGCGGCCACCACGCTGCGCGGCACCACGGTGGCCACCGACCACGACGTGGCCCGGGTCAGCGCCACCGCCCAGCGGCTGATCGGCCCCCACGCGGGCCGAAGTGCCCACGCGAAGGGGGCCGCGATGAGCCGGAACGACGCTCTCCGTCTGCTCGGTGAGGCCCTGTCAGCGGTACGTCAGTGAACCGTGAGCGGAATCGGAGAACGTGACCACATGAGGAAACACACCAGGATCGGCCCAGGCCGCAAGGCGGCCACGCTGGTGACCGCCTGCCTGGCCATGCTGCTGCTGTCCGTCGATCTCACCGTGCTCAACCTCGCGGTGCCCCAGCTGACCGCCGACCTGCGGCCGTCGTCCACCCAACTGCTGTGGATCGCCGACGTGTACGGCTTCGCGCTCGGCTCGCTCCTCATCACGATGGGCTCGATCGGCGACCGCATCGGCCGCCGCAGACTGCTGCTCATCGGAACGGTGGCCTTCGGCGCCGCGTCCGCGCTCACCGCGTACGCGAGCAGTCCCGAACAGCTCATCGGAGCACGGGCGTTGCTCGGCGTCGCCGGGGCCACGATCATGCCCTCGACGCTGTCGATCGTCCGTAACACCTTCACCGACCCGGTGGAGCGGGCCAAGGCGATCGGCATCTGGTCCAGCGTCAGCTCGGCCGGTTTCGCGCTGGGGCCGCTCGTCGGCGGGGTGCTGCTGGAACACTTCTGGTGGGGCTCGGTCTTCCTGATCAACCTGCCGGTGATGGCCATCATCTTCGTGATCGGCTTCATCGTCCTGCCCGAGTCGAAGAACCCGGAGCCGGGCCGGCTGGACGCGCTGAGCGTGCTGCTCTCGGTGGTCGGGCTGGCGGGGCTCATCTACACCATCAAGGACGCCGCGCACGACGGTCTGCTCCAGAGCGACGTGGGGATCGCCGTCCTGGTGGCCGTGGGAGCGCTGTACCTGTTCGCCCGGCGGCAGGGCCGGCTGGCCACGCCCCTGATCGACGTACAGCTCTTCCGCCACCGGGCGTTCAGCGCCTCGGTCGGCGCCACGGTCATGGCGATGTTCGCGCTGGCCGGGGTGGGCTTCGTCGGCTCGCAGTACTTCCAGGTGGTGCTGGGCTGGTCCGCGCTGCACTCGGCGCTCGCGCAGCTCCCCGGAGTGCTCGGTGCGGTGTTCGGCGCGGTGCTGGCCCCCAGGCTGGCCGCGGGCTGGGGACGGTCGCGCACGGTGGGGCTGGGCCTGTCGCTGGTGACGGTCGGACTGCTCCAGTACCTCTGGCTGTCCACCGACGTCAACTACCCCGCGGTGGTGGCCGCCCTGGTCGTTACCAGCGCGGGTGTCGCGATGACCTTCACGGTGAGCGCCGACAGCGTGATGGCGGCGGTGCCCAAGGAGCGGGCCGGAGCGGCGTCCGCGGTCGCGGAGACCGCGTACGAACTGGGCGGGGCCCTGGGTATCGCGGTCCTCGGCAGCCTGCTGAGCCGGGCCTACCGCAACAGCCTCGACCTGCCGGCCGGGCTGCCGGGCGACGTCGGGCAGGCGGCCCGCGAATCCCTCGCGCTCGCCATGCGGGCCGCGGCGCGGCTCCCGGAGGAGGCGGGCCGGGCGCTCGGGGCGTCGGCCAGGGACGCGTTCATGGACGGACTGCACCTGGCGGTGGGAGTCTGCGCGGCTCTGGCCGCGGTGACCGCGCTGGCCGCCTGGCGGGCACTGCGCGGTACGGATACCACCGTGCCGGTATCTCCCGATGAGGTACCGGAGCCTGCCACGGACAGGTCACCCGCCAAGGGGGGTGCCGGAAGGGAAGCTTAGGTTACTTGAGAGGAAGATAAACGAGTCGTATCGTTTCGAACGCACGTCGATGAGCGGAGCCGTCCGGCCTGAAGCGTGTGGTGAGAGGAGGAAAACTGTGGGACAGAAGCGAACTCTCGGCGTTGTCGAGGACTCTACCGGAGTGCACCGGCGGGATCTGGACGCTCGTGAACGCATCCTGGACGCGGCCTGGAAGAACCTGGCCGAACTGGGCTATTCCAAGCTCACCGTGGGCGGCGTGGCCGCCGACGCGGGGGTCGGAAAGGCCACGCTCTACCGCTCCTGGTCGAACAAGGCCGCGCTGGTGCTGGACGTGATCCGTAGCCAGCTGCACGCGGTGCCCACCGACGACCTGGGCGACAGCCGGCAGGAGATGCTCACCGTGGCATCCAAGGCGATGCTCAGGTTCTACGGGTCGGGGCGGCTCCGTGCGGTACTGCCTTCGTTGATCGGCGACCTGTTCGACGACGAGGCGCTGCGCGAGGTGATGCGGGTGGAGATCCTGGAGGCCCGCAAGCAGCAGTCCACCGTGGTGCTGGAGCGGGCGGTGGCCCGCGGGGTCCTCCCCGAGGACACCGATCTCTCGCTGGTGCTGGACATGTGGGCCGGGACGATGCTGTTCCGGAGCCTGTTCGCCGCCGAGTCGGTGACCGAGGAGGAAGTGGGACGGCTGGTCGACGCGACGATCGCCTCGCCGCCGCGCAAGCCCGTCGCGGCGGCGGACGACGCCTGACGACCGGGCCCGTCCGACGGAGGGACCCGGTCGTGGAGAACCGGCGGTGGGAGGGTCACGGGGGCCCCGCCCCCACCGCGACGGAGCCGGCGGACCTGTCAGCACGGTCGGCCGCAGAGGGAAGTCAGCGGCCGGAGGCCGCCTCCTGCTGATGGCTCAGCGCCAGGGCGAGCTTCTGCCGGGAGATCTCGGCACCCGCCACCCGCGGGGTGACGCCGGTGGCCCGCACGTTGTCGAAGATCTCGCCGGTCACGTCGTGCATGGCCTTCTCGATCTTCGCGAACGCCTGGTCGGCCTCGGGGCCGATGTCCCCGAAGAGGGTCCACCACCACCAGCTGTTGGCCGCGAAGTTGGCAGCGAAATCGGGCACGACGATCACGCCCCGGGCCGCCAGCGCCGCCTCCGCATCGGGCAGCACCGAGACGTTCGCGGCCTCCACGACGTACCGGCTGCGCACCTGCTCGTGGTTGCCGTCGTGCACCGCGTACGAAGCCGCCGCGGTGACCAGGACGTCGCTCTCCACCGACAGCCACTCCTCGGACGGGAGCAGGGTGTCGCCGGCCCCGAGCGTCCCGCGGTCCATGATCCCCGAGGTGCTCCGCCCCGCCAGCAGCCGTTCCACGTCCAGCCCGGCCGGATTGGCCAGCACCCCCTCCCGGTCGGCGATGGCGATGACCCGGATGCCCGCGCGGGTCAGGTACCGGGCGGTCGCGCCGCCCATCGAGCCGAAGCCCTGCACCACGGCGGTCTGTTCGAACGGCGACTCGTGGTGCTGGGCCAGCACGGCCAGGACCGACTGGGCGGCTCCGTAGCCGCCGACCGTGTCACCGAGGCCGAGCCCGTCCACCTCGACGGAGAAGGCCCGGGAGATACGGTCCAGACCGGCGTCGGCGCCGTCCGCCACGAACGGCAGCGCGGCGTGCACGCACGAGCGCAGCCCGATGTTCTCGAAGGCCCGGTCGATGTCGGACTGCCGGGTGCCCAGGTCCTCGCCCACGGACCAGTAGGTCTCCAGCATCGGTCGGACCGCCCGCAGGAAACGCTCCAGCACCGCGGGGGCCTGCGGGTCCGCGGGGTCGAAATCGATGCCGCCCTTGGCACCGCCGAATGGCGCGTAATGGTCCTCCGGGCGGTAGACCAGCGACTCCTTGAGGGTCATCGCGCGGGCGAGGTCGGCGACCTCCTCGACGGTGCAGTCCGGCCGCATCCGCAGCCCCCCACTGGCCGCGCCGCGCAGCAGCCGGTCGATCACCAGATGGCCGGTGGCGCCGGTCTGCTCGTCGGTCCAGGTCACTTGAAGAAACGGCTCGGGTTCCACAGGAGCTCCCAGGTGCTTGTCGGGCGGGTGGTGGTGCGGGTGGACCGGGTGGCGGGAGGGGTCACTCCTCGGCCGCGTCCGGCGCCCCGTCCGGCATGGGCGGTTCGGGGACGACCACGAGGGTGGGCCCCGGCACCGAGAGGGCGTGCCGCACGGCGTCACGGAGTTCGGCCGGTGATCCCACGTGGACGCCGTGCCCACCGTAGGCACGGCTCAGAGCCACGAAGTCGGGGGGTGTCAGGTCGACACCGAGGGGCTTTTGGCCGCGATCCGTCATCTCCCGGCGGATCATCCCGTACCCGCCGTTGGAGACGACGACCACCGGCAGCGGCACGCCCAGCTCGACCGCGGTGGCCAGCTCGTTGACGCTGAACTGGAACCCGCCGTCGCCGCTGAGCGCGGCCACCGGGCGGCCCGGCCGGGCCAGCGCCGCGCCGATCGCGGCGGGCAGCGCGTAGCCGAGGGTGCCGAACCCGGTGGGGTAGAGGAAACGGCCGGGGCGCTCCACGGGGAAGCCCGCGATGGCCCCGAAGTAGCAGGCCATCGCACTGTCGTTGGTCAGTACGGCGTCCTCGGGCAGCGCCTCACGCAGGGCGCCCACGATGCCGTGCCACCGCCGCCCGTACGCCCGGACGCCCGCGCGGGCGTCCCGGAAGGCGGCTGCCGACCGGGCGGGCCGGCCTTGGGGGGTCTCCGCCCCGCCGCGCGGCACGGGGGGACCGTCGGTGGGGCGGAGACGGACGAGGAGCGCGGAGAGGGTCTCCGCGCTGTCGCCGGCGAGGGGATGGGCGGCGGGGGAGTTGCGGTGCAGCTGGCCGGGGTCGGTGTCAACCCTTACCAGTGCGCCGCCGAGCCGGAGCGGACCGTTCCAGGTGTCGGTCTCGGAGAGTTCGGTGCCGACCGCGAGCACCGCGTCACAGGCGGCCAGCAGTTCCTGCACCGCGGGCACGTGCAGGGTGGCGCCGAGCGCGAGCCGATGGCTCTCGGCCAGCACACCCTTGCCGTTGGCGGTGGTCACCACCGGGGCGCCGAGGAGTTCGGCCAGCGCCCGGACCTCGGCACCGGCGCCACGGGCGCCGCCGCCCGCGACGATCACCGGACGCTCGGCCGCGGCGAGGAACGCCGCGGCCCGGTCCGCGGCCTCGGCGTCGGGTGGGCGCGCTCCCGTGCGCAGCGGTGCCGCCGGCGGGGCGTCGACCACCCGGTCGATCAGGTCGTAGGGGATCTCCAGGTGCACGGGGCGCGGCCGCCCCGTGGCGAAGGAGGCGAATATCTCCGCCACCAGGGCCGGGAGCGCGGCCGGGTCGGTCACCCGGTGCGAGGCGGCGCAGACCGCGGCGAGCGCCGCCGACTGGTCGCGGGTCTCGTGCAGCAGGCCCGCGCCGGGGTGGTGCGCGAGCGGCATCCCGGGGGAGATCAGCAGCAGCGGGACGGAGTCCGAGTACGCCTGACCCACGGCCGCCGCCGCGTTGAGGAGACCGGGGCCGCTCGTGGTGATCACGACACCGGGACGGCCCGAGACGCGGGCGTAGCCGTCGGCGGCGTACCCGGCGCCCTGTTCGTGCCGTGGGGTGATGTGCCGCAGCCCGTAGCCGTCCAGGTGGGCGTAGATCCCCAGGTTGTGCGTTCCGGGAATGCCGAACACCACCTCCACGGCGTGCTCGCGCAGGGCGGAGACCAGAAGCTCTCCAACGGATGGCATGAGTGGTTCCTCTTCTGTGTGCCGCTGCCGTGATACGCGGAACGGGGCGTCGGCGGGAGTCGCCGCTCAGGGCCTTGCGGTTGAGGGTGGCGATGCCCTGGCACAGCTGCTGCTCGAGGTTGGCATTGACCAGCACACCGTTGTTGATGACGAA
>NZ_JBEYKR010000179.1:0-12889 GCF_040703535.1 Streptomyces sp. NPDC007346 | reverse complement strand
TCCTCATCGCGGAGCGATTCGGGCGTTTCGGCAACGCCGCGAGGTGCCGTGCCAGGCGTCGCGGACCCGGTCAAGATCCGCCGGACACGCCCTAGTGGTCCTCGATGTTCTTGACCAGGAGCTCAAAGGCCAGGTCGTCGCGCTGCGGGATGCCGAAGCGCTCGTCGCCGTACGGGAAGGGCGTGAGCTTGCCGGTACGCCGGTAGCCGCGCCGCTCGTACCAGGCGATCAGCTCCTCGCGCACCGATATCACCGTCATGTGCATCTCACGTACGCCCCAGCTCTCGCGGGCCGTACGTTCGGCCTCGGCGATGATCACCTTGCCGAGGCCGCCGCCCTGGGCGCCGGGGCGGACCGCGAACATCCCGAAGTACGCCGCCTCCCCGCGGTGTTCGAGCTGGCAGCAGGCGATCAGTTCGCCGTCACGCTCGACCGCCAGCAGCCGGCCCGCCGGAGCGTCGATGACCGCGCGCACGCCCTGCTCGTCGGTCCGCTGCCCCTCCAGGAGATCGGCCTCCGTGGTCCAGCCGGTGCGGCTGGAGTCGCCGCGGTAGGCGGACTCGATCAGCGCCACCAGGGCCGGCGCGTCCTCGGCGGCCGCGTCGCGGAAGGTCAGGCGGGCCGAACCGGGAGGCGTGGCGGTGTCCATGGTGGAACGCTCCGTTCTCTGCTGCTCTCTGCGTGCCGTACACGTGCGGGTCGAGAGTAACGCGACCCGGAGCGCCCCTCCCGGTGCCCGGCGCACCTCCTTCACGCCCCCGCGCGCCCGGTTCGACGGCTCGGGGCCGGGCATCGACCAGAGCGGTGCCGTACGTCGCCGTACGTCCGAGGGGGAGGTTCGCCGTGCACGGAGGGGCCCTGGCCGGCTGGCTGATGATGACCTTGTGCGCGGTGAGCGGCGCGTACTGCCTGCTGCGCACCCGTACCGGCACCTCGCGGGAGCGCGGGGCCGCACGCGACGAGGCGCTGATGGGGTTCGGCATGGCGGCGATGGCCGTGCCGGCCGCGGTGCTGACGCCCCCGGGGTGGGCCTGGGCGGTCTACGCGGTGGTGTTCGGGGCCGCCGCGCTGCGGGCCCTCTGGGCCGCCCGGCACGGCGCCCACCATCTGCACCACCTCGTCGGTTCGCTGGCGATGGTCTACATGGCCGTGGCCATGGCTCCGGGGGTGACAGGAGCGGGCGGGCACGCCGGCCACGGAGCGGGGGGCGTTCCGCTGCTGACGGGGGCCCTGCTCGTCTACTACGCGTCGTACGTGCTCAGCTCCGCCGGCCACCTCATACCGGCGGGAACGGGCGTCGCGAGCTTCGCGGGCGGGGGTGCGGGGGGCGCCGTACGCGGCGGGGCCGGTACGGAGGCGGCCGTACGCGAGGGCGGTGGCTGCCTCATGGGGAAGGCGGCGGACGGGGGCACCGAGCTGACGACGGCCTGCCGGCTCACGATGGGCATCGCCATGTTCGCCATGCTTCTCACTCTGTGAGACGAGCCGCGAGACAGGGGGCCGCCAAACCGTGGTGTACGTCACTTGCCGGGCACAGCCGTACCCGTGGGGCGCCCGCCCCTCATAGGCTGACGCCATGCTGGTCTCCCTCGCGCTGCTGCTGCTCGGTGCACTGACCGCTCTGGTGACCCCGCGCCTGATGGCTCGGGCCCGGTGGCCGGAGCGGGAACCGGTGGTGGCGCTGTGGGTGTGGCAGTGCGTGGTGGCCGGGGTGCTCGTGTCGTTCGCGCTCTCCATGACGTTCAGCGCGGCCGCCGCCTGGCAGGCGGTGCGCGGCCATGTCTTCGCCCCCGCCCCGCACGCCGTGGTCGAGGCGTACGCCCTGGCCGCTTACGGCCCCTGGTCGGCGGTGATCGCGGTGCTGCTGGCGCTGGGCGGCCTGTGGAGCGGCGCGATGCTCCTGCGGGAGATCCGGCGCGCGCGGCGGCGCCGTAAGCGGCGCCGGGCGGAACTGCTGGTCCGCTCCCCGCTGCTGCCGGGCGAGGAGCCCGGCCCCGACCGCCTCGTGGTGCTGGAGGGCGAGCGCCCGGACGCCTGGTGGCTGCCCGGCTCGGCGCCCCAACTGGTCATCACCACCGCCGCCCTCGGCCGGTTGAAGGGCCGTCAGCTGGATGCCGTGCTCGCCCATGAGCAGGGCCACGCGCAGGCCCGGCACGACTGGCTGCTGCACTGCTCCTCGGCGCTGGCCATCGGTTTCCCGCAGATCCCGGTGTTCGCCGCGTTCCGCGACGAGATGCACCGGCTGGTCGAGCTGGCGGCCGACGACGTGGCCTCGCGCCGCTTCGGCCGGCTGACGACCGCGCTCGCCCTGGTCGGGCTCAACGAGGACCGCGGGGTGTTCGGCCCCTGCCCCACGCCCGACGCCCAAGTGCCGCTGCGCGTCAACCGGTTGCTGGCACCCGTCGACCGGCTGACGGCGGGCCGTCGGCTGCGCCTGACGGCGGCGGCCGCGCTGGTCCCGGTCGTCCCGATCGTGGTGGCCTTCGTTCCGGGGCTCCGCGCGCTGGGTTAGCCCGCCCGACGGGCCGGTGGGTCGGCCACCCGGCGGGGCCCGTGGGTCAGCCACTCTCCGGGCCGGTGGGGCAGCCACCCAGCGGGACCGGTGGGCCGGCGACCCGGTGGGTCCGGTGGGTTGGTTGGCGGCCCGGCGGTGGTGTCGGCGAGTATCACCCCATGCCCTCCCCCCACTTCCCGCGGACGGACCGCTCCCCCCGCCCCGCGTCCGCCCTGGCCACCGCGGCCGCGGGCACCGCCCTGTTCGTGGTGCTGCTCGCCCTGGTCGCGACGGAGTGGCCGCCCCTGATGGCTCTGGACCGTGCGGTCGCCGATTCCCTGCACCGGCACGCGGTGGGCGAACCCGGACTCGTCCGGGCCAACCGGGTGCTGACGGACTGGCTCTGGGACCCGTGGACGATGCGGGCGCTGGCCGCGGCGGCGGCGATCGTCCTGTGGTGGCGCGGCGCGCGGCTGCTCGCCCTCTGGGTGGCCGCCGCCACTCTGCTCGGCTCCCTCCTCCAGCAGGGCCTGAAGGCCGCCGTGGACCGCGAACGCCCCCGCTGGCCGGACCCGGTGGACACGGCCCACTTCTCCGCCTTCCCCTCCGGCCACGCCATGACCGCCGTGGTGAGCTGCGGGCTGCTCCTGTGGCTGCTGCGGCTGTACGGAGCGGGCCCGGCGCTGTGGGCCGGTGCGGTGGCCGTGGCGGTGGTCTCGATGACCGGGGTGGCGGCGACCCGGGTGTACCTGGGGGTGCACTGGCTGACCGATGTGGTGGGCGGGGCGCTGCTGGGGGTGGCGGTGGTGGCGCTCACCGCCGCCGGGTACGCCTGGAGCCTGCCCCGTCAGGCGCCGGGGCCCGGAGTGTGACCGATATCCCGCCCCGAACCCCCGCTGTGTGAGGGATATCCCGTCCCGCGAGGGGTGGGATCATCGGATCGGGGCCGTAGCCTTGTATCCATGTCCCCGATGTCGTCGTCGTCCGTTTCCACGCGCTCCGCCACCGAGGTCAACGCGGACATCCGCAGCCTGTGGCAGCGCTCGGGCGGATGTCTGTCCCCGCAGGACGAGGCCGAGTACCAGCGCCTGCTCGTGGAGTGGGCCGCCGCGACCGGCGGCAACGCCCGTACCCCCGCCTGAGACCGGGGCCGGAGCCGGTCCCGGGAAACACACCTGACTCCGGCGATCCCCCGCGTCGCCGGATCCAGGCACGGCATACAGCATGTCCCGGCCCGGCTCATCGGTCAATGAATATTCTGCGACGCACACCCGCCTGCACCGCCCCCGCGCACGCGGGCCGGTGTCCGCCGGGCGGAAGGAACCGCCCGGCGGACACCGGCCCTGTGAGCGCCGGACGAACCGAGGTCCTGCCCTGCCGACGGATCAGCGGGCGAAGTAGTCCGGCTGCGTCTGCACGTTGAGCTCGTCCAGCTTGACCCGGTCCGCCGGGGCGGTACGCCGGTCGTTCAGCTTCAGCACGTCCAAGCCCTTGGCGATGTCGCTGGAGTAGATGTAGCCGTTGTAGTAGTACGCCGACCAGGGGCCGGCGGTGGTGACCTGGTCGAGCGTGACCGGGCCGCGCTCGAAGAAGGCGATCTCCTTCGGCTTCGCCGAGTTGGTGAAGTCCCAGACGGAGATGCCGCCCTGGTACCAGGCCTGGACCATCAGGTCGCGGCCCTTCACCGGGATGATCGAGCCGTTGTGGGCGACGCAGACCTCGACGTCGGCCTGGTGGCGGTCGATCTTGAAGTAGCTGCGGAAGACCAGCTTGCGCTGGTCGCCCTTGCCCACGATGTCGTAGATGCCGTCGGCACCCCGCTTGGGCCCGATCTCCGCGTTGCAGGTGGCCGCGGCGCCCCCGCCGAGCTCGTCGGTGAAGACGACCTTGCCGGCCCCCTGGTTGAAGGTGGCCGAGTGCCAGAACGCGAAGTTCACGTTGTCCTGGACCCGGTCGATGATCTTCGGGCGCTCCGGGTTCTTGATGGAGAACAGCACGCCGTCACCCATGCAGGCACCGGCGGCCAGGTCCTGGGAGGGCAGGACCGTGATGTCGTGGCAGCCGGTCGTCCTGGAGACGCCCGGGTTCTCGGGCGCACCCGGGTTGCCGCCGTCCGGGAAGAGCACCGAGAAGTTCACGAGCCGGGCCTTGTGGGGCGTCTTCAGCGGCACCTTGATGATGGAGATGCCGTCGTGCGGCGGCTGGCAGTCGGGGAACGCCTCGTTGGGCGAGTACGAGGAGACGTAGATGTAGATGTTCTGCTTCTTGCCGTCCGGCACGAGGGTGTGGGTGTGCGAGCCGCAGGCGGTCTCGACGGCCGCGATGTACCGGGGGTGGCGCTTGTTGCTGATGTCGAAGATCTTCATGCCCTCCCAGGAGGACTTCTCCGTGGCGGGCTGGGTGGTGCTGGAGCAGGAGTCGTCACTGCGCGAGGAGTCGGTCGAGAGGAACAGCAGGTTCCCGGAGACCGAGATGTCGTTCTGCGAGCCGGGGCAGAGGACCTCGGAGACCGTCCTCGGCTTCTTCGGGTTGCTGATGTCGTAGATGACGAAGCCGTCGTAGTTGCCGACGTAGGCGTACTTCTCCTGGAACGCGAGGTCCGTGTTGGTGCCCTTCAGGGCGCCCTTCGGGACGTTCGCCACGTGCTCGATGTTGGCGCTGTGGACGATCTCGTCCACACCGGGGATGTCACCGCTGCGGATCGCGGCGCGGGCTTCGGCCTGCTGACTGGTGGTCACGGAGCCGCGCTCCACCGGGGCGTCACCCGGGTCGGGCGTCGCCGCTGCGGGTGCGGCTGTCAGCAGCGCGGCGAAGAGGCCGGCCGCGGCTGCCGCCACGCCCAGACGTCTGCGCCGCACGTGGGTGGTGTGCAACGAGATCACTGTGTCCTCCCTTGTATCCGTTCGGGGTTCGAACGGTTCTCGGACCTCGGCAGTATCGTCCCTCTCATGTACACATCAACAGATGGCAACAGAGACGTAATGAAAGTTTTTGATCTTTGGCCTGCGGAAGCGTGCTAGGAACGGTCTGCAACGCACCCATGTGGCACAGGAGGTCGCCGTGCTGAACCACCGCCCGTCCGCCCGCCCGCGCGCAACCGCCCTCACGGCGGCGGTGGTTGCCGCCGTACTCGCCCTGGGCGGCTGCGACGGCGGCGGCGGCGATACGAAACCGGCCGAGGGCAAGGACACCGGCCCGGGGGTGGTGGCCCCCGGTAGACCGGGCGAGCCCGCCCGGACGCTCACCGCCGAGGAGGCGGCGAAGGAGGTGAGCAGGGACACCGCGAACTCCGCGGACTTCCGTTACGCGCAGATGATGATCGAGCACCACGCGCAGGCCCTCGTGATGACGGACCTCGCCCCGGACCGGGCCTCCGCCCCGGCCGTGAAGCGGCTCGCCGAGCGGATAGCCGCAGGGCAGAAGCCGGAGATCGGGGCGATGGAAGGTTGGCTGAAAAGAAACGGTGGCGAGGACCGCGAACAGCCCCACGACCATGCCGGGATGCCCGGTATGGCGACCGAGGCACAGCTGAAGGAGTTGCGCGCGGCGACGGGCAAGGCCTTCGACAAGCTCTTCCTGGAGCTGATGATCACCCACCACCAGGGGGCGATCACCATGGCCACGGAGGCGCTCTCCGAAGGGAACGACGTGACCGTCGAGGAGATGGCGAGCGATGTCGTCGCCCAGCAGACGGTGGAGATCAACCGGATGCGCGCGCTGATGACGTGAGCGGCGCGCGACAGGCCGCTACGGCTGCCGCGCAGCCGCGATCATCTACCGTGAGCTGCGCGTATCCCGTATCCCGTATCCCCTGTTCCGGCCGGCGGTGCGCTGCTGGAAGCGCCCTCCGGGAAGAGGTGCGCCGTGCTCCGTGTCGCCGTCGTCGGTTCCCACCCCAGCGGGGTCTACACCGCCCAGGCACTGCTGAACCAGTCGCTCGTGCCCGATGTCCGCGTGCACGTCCTGGACCGGCTTCCCACCCCGTACGGCCTGGTGCGGTACGGGGTCGCACCCTTGCGGGGCGGGGTGCCCTCGCCCGGCGAGTACGCGGCGGGGTGGATCAAGCGGGGGCCGGTGAAGATCCCCGACTGGCCGGGGCTGCCGGCGGCGGCGCGGGGCGAGGAGCCGTGAGGCGGGCTCCCGGCACCCCTCGCCGGAGTCCGGTCGTCGAGCCTCGGAGTCCACGCGCGGACCGCCGGGGCCTCCTCGGCGTCACTCCCGGGTCGCCACCACCAGGCGGGCGCGCGGGGAGCCGTCGGGGCGCCGGCCCAGGTCGGTCAGGGCCATCAGCCGCACACCGAACCCGGCGTCGGTGAGGTCGTCGAGCACGTCGGAGAGCCGGAACGTGCGGTAGTACATGATGAACTTCGGGCGCCACAGGGCGTTGCGCACCCGCATCGCCGCGTCGAAGCCCAGGAACGACCAGTAGGCGCGCGACCCCACGGCCGGCGGGGCGCCGATCGGGAAGACGAACCGGCCGCCCGGCCGGAGCGACCCGTACACCTCGGCGAAGAGCCCGAAGCGGTCCGCGGGCAGGAAATGGCCGAACGCTCCGATGCTCAGGGCGAGATCGAAGGCCGGGGCGAACGGGAGCGCCAGGGCGTCGGCCCGTACCCAGTCCACCGCCGGCCCACCGCTCGTGGGCGGCAGCGCGGCGCGGGCCTCGGCGAGCATCCCCGCGCTGAAGTCGACCCCGGTCACCCGCTCCCGGCACACCTGCCGCAGCACTCCGACGCCCGCGCCGGTCCCGCAGCAGACGTCGAGGCCGGTGTCGAAGGGGCCCAGCGGCTCCAGGGCCCGGGTGACGCTGTCGAGGACGCGGCCTGGGGTCCGGTAGGGCGTGTGGTCGAACTTCGGGGCGAGCAGGTCGTACCCGTGCTCGGTCGACGACAGCGCCTGGACGGCCAGTTCGCGGAGGGTGGGGCCCTGTTTGGTGAACATCGCGGCCAGCCTATCGAGGGGGAGGGCGAGCCGGAGACCGAAGCCGCCGCTCCCGGGGCGCGACGGCGGGCGGACCTGCGGCCCGAGGGGTCAGCGGTTGCCCGGAAGCCGACGCCTGAGGGTGATCGCGGTGTTGACGTCGTAACTCTGGCTCCAGGTGCGGCCCGCGGGGGACTTCCAGGTGACGTGGGCCGTGGACCCGTCGGTCCGTACGCCGTCCACGGTCATGGCCCGCTCGCCGTCGCGCACGTCGCCGCGGCGCAGCTCGCCCGCCCGGACCGTGACAGGCCCTCCGGCGGGCGCGTTCTCCGTCTCCTCGGCCGCCCGGACCAGCGCGGCCGCCAGCTCCCGGGCGGCGGCCGGGGTGCACGACCAGCGCACCTCGCCCGCCGGGGACGACAGCGTCACGGAGAGACGGGGATCGGGCCCGGCCTCCCCCGGGGCCACCGCCACCGGAACGTCGTGACCGTCGGCGTCCGTGATCCCACTGCCCATCGCCTGCTCCTCGTGCCCGGTCCTGCGGTGTGTGCCGCTCCAGCATCTCAGCTGCGCCGGCGACCGCCGAACCCGCCGTGACCAGGGAATTCGGTTGTGCGGGCGGTACGGCCGCCCGTAGCTTCACCACCCGTGAACCCCTCGCTGCGCACCGATCGCCTGCTGCTCACCCCGTACACGCCCGCCGACGAGGAGGCGTTCGTCGCCCTGTTCCAGGACGTCTCGGTCTCCCGGTGGATGGGCGACGGGCCTGCCACGGAGGCGGAGGACCGGGCGCTCTTCGGCCGGATCTTCACCGAGGTCTACGCCAGGAACCGCTTCGAGGTCTGGGCGGTCAGGGCCGACGGCGAGCTCGTGGGCCACGCCGAGATCAAGCCGACCGAGGCCTCCGGCGGGTACGAGATCATCTACGCACTGGCCCCCGGGGCATGGGGCCGGGGCCTCGGTACGGAGCTGGCGCTCGCCCTCGTCGGGCACGGGTTCGGCACCCTCGGGCTGGCCGAGGTGCACGCGACCGTGGCCGCCGAGAACGCCGCCTCGCCGGCCGTGCTGGGCCGGATCGGCTTCGCCCACGTCAGGGACGTCCAGGAGGACGACGGCAGCACCACCCGGCTGCTGACGTGCACTCGTCCGCCCGCCCCCGCCGCGCGGGCGGCGCAGGCCCAGGGCTCCTGAGCCCTTCTCGGGCCCGGTGGACGTCCGGGCGGCCGCGCCTGCCGGGCCTCGCCCGCGCCACGGCCCAGCGCGTCGAGCCGGGCGGCGGGCCGGTGCGCTCCCGGGCCGGTGCGCGGACGCGCCGGGCGCGTGCGCGAGCCACTGTCAGTGGTCGGGTGCAGACTGGCTCACATCCGGCACAACGGCGTATCGGGAGGTCTCCGCCATGGCCGACGTACTCCTCACCGTGGGCACCCGCAAAGGTCTCTTCATCGGCCGCAGACGCGAGGGCGACTGGAAGATCGAAGGGCCACACTTCAACGCGCAGGCGGTCTGCTCGGTCGCCGTCGACACCCGGGGCACCACGCCCCGGCTGCTGGCGGGCGGTGACAGCGCGCACTGGGGGCCGTCCGTCTTCCACTCCGACGACCTGGGCGAGAGCTGGGTCGAGCCGCGGCGGCCGGCGGTGAAGTTCCCCGAGTTCACCGGGGCGTCGCTGGAGCGGGTCTGGCAGTTGCAGCCGGCCGGACCCGAGGCGCCCGACGTCGTCTACGCGGGCACCGAACCGGCCGCGCTGTTCCGCTCCGAGGACCGGGGCGAGTCCTTCGAGCTGGTCCGCCCGCTCTGGGAGCACCCGACCCGCTCGAAATGGGTGCCGGGCGGCGGCGGAGAGGGGCTGCACACCATCCTCACCGACCACCGGGACGCCCGTGCGGTGACGGTCGCGGTCTCGACGGCCGGGGTGTTCCGGACGAAGGACGGCGGGGAGAGCTGGGCCCCGGCCAACAGAGGCGTCTCCGCGGTCTTCCTGCCGGATCCGGACCCCGAGTTCGGCCAGTGCGTCCACAAGGTGACCCGGGACGCGGCCGACCCGGACCGGCTCTACCTCCAGAACCACTGGGGGGTCTTCCGCAGCGACGACGCGGGCGACAGCTGGAGCGACATCGGCGCCGGCCTGCCCTCCGACTTCGGGTTCGCCGCCGTGGCGCACCCGCACCGCGGCGACACGGCGTATGTCTTCCCGATCAACGCCGACGCCGACCGGGTTCCGGCGGAGCACCGCTGCCGGGTCTTCCGCACGGGCGACGCGGGGCGCACCTGGGAGCCGCTCACGGTGGGCCTGCCGAGCGGCGCGCACTACGGCACGGTGCTGCGCGACGCGCTCTGCACGGACGACGCGGATCCCGCCGGTATCTACTTCGGCAACCGCAACGGCGAGTTGTACGCGAGCGCGGACGACGGGGACAGCTGGCAGCAGCTCGCCTCGCATCTGCCGGACGTGCTCTGCGTACGGGCGGTGACCCTCGGCTGAGTACGGGCGGCGGCCCTGGGCCGACGGCAGTTGATCGGAGTGGTCGTATCACCAGTAGAGTGCGGCGCGTGGCAGCACGACCGTTGAAAGAAATCATTGAGCCGGGGTGGGCCGATGCCCTCGAACCCGTGGCCGAACGCATCGCCGCTATGGGCGACTTCCTCCGCGCGGAGATCGCCGCGGGCCGTACGTATCTACCCTCCGGGGCCAACGTACTGCGGGCGTTCCAGCAGCCGTTCGAGGAGGTGCGGGTGCTCGTCGTCGGCCAGGATCCCTACCCCACCCCGGGGCATGCGATCGGGCTGAGCTTCGCCGTGGCCCCCGATGTCCGGCCGCTGCCGGGCAGCCTGGAGAACATCTTCCGGGAGCTGCACGCGGACCTCGGCCTGCCGCGGCCGTCCAACGGTGATCTCACACCGTGGACCCGGCAGGGGGTGCTGCTGCTCAACCGGGCGCTGACCACCGCGCCGCGACGGCCCGCCGCCCACCGGGGCAAGGGCTGGGAAGAGGTGACCGAGCAGGCGATCAAGGCGCTGGTGGCCCGGGGCACGCCGCTGGTGTCGGTCCTGTGGGGGCGTGACGCCCGCAACCTGCGCCCGCAGCTGGGCGACTTCCCCGCGATCGAGTCCTCGCACCCCTCGCCGATGTCGGCCGACCGCGGGTTCTTCGGCTCGCGGCCCTTCAGCCGCGTCAACGAGCTGCTGGAGCGCCAGGGGGCGCAGCCGGTCGACTGGCGTCTGCCGTGACCGACGCCCCGTCGCCGCCCGCCGCGCTCCCCCCGGGGGCGTACGTCCTCGGGGTCGACTCCGGCGGGTCGGGGCTGCGGGTGGCGCTGGGCCGGGTGGACGCGGACGAGCCGCTGTGCACGGCCGTCTGCGCCGAGCCGGTGCGGACGGGGGCCGGCGGGATCGACGCGGCCCATCTGCTGGAACAACTTCTGCCCACGGCGGCGGAGTTGCTGGAGCGGGCGGGCCGGAGTGACGGCTTCGGTACAAGCGAACTCCCCGTGACGGTCGGCTCGGTGGCGATCGGGGCCGCAGGAATGGCCACGCTCGGTGGGCGGTTGCGGGCGGAGCTGCCCGGTGCGCTCGCACAAGCCCTCGGCGTCCGCCGGCTGGCGCTGGCGGCGGACGCGGTGACGGCGTACGCGGGGGCGGTGGGGCAGCGCCCCGGGGCGGTCGTCGCGGGCGGCACCGGCATGATCGCCCTCGGCACGGACCTGGCGCGGTGGCACCGGGCCGACGGCTGGGGTCATCTTCTGGGTGACAGTGGCGGCGGCGCGTGGATCGGCCGGGCGGGGCTCGAAGCGGCGATGCGCGCCCATGACGGGCGGCGCGGCGGCTCCCCCGCCCTGCTGGCCCGGCTGCACGCCGTGTTCGGCCGCGCCGAGGATCTGCCGGGGCTGCTCTACCCGCGCTCCGACCGGCCGGCCGTGCTCGCCTCGTTCGCCCCGGAGGTGGCGGCGTGCGCCGGGGCGGACCAGGTCGCGGCGGGCATCCTCCGGGAGGCGGCCGCCCATATCGCCGAGGCGGCGGCGGCCGTCTGCCCAGCGGCCGGGGCCCAGGCCGGCGACGGCTGCGAAGTGGCCCTGACCGGTGGGCTGTTCCGGATGGGTGAGCCGCTGCTCCAACCGGTGCGCGAGGAGCTGGCGCGGCTGGCCCCGCAGGCCCGCGTGACCACCGGTACGGGCGATCCGCTGACCGGCGCGCTCCGGATCGCGCGCGCCCTGGCGGTGGACGGTCTGCGCCTTCCGCACCACCCGACGATGCTGTTCGTCCCGGTCGGAGGCGGCCCTGCCGGACGCGTGGGAGCAGACGTACGGGACGGGGAGCCGGACCCCGGCGGCGTACCGGCGGGCGGGCCGGCGGACAGGCCGACAGACACGGACACTTCGCCGGTACACCACTCATCGGACATAAGCGGATAGTTAACGCTCGACCGGACCCTCCCCGAACAGAGGAGCATCCAAAACCAGTAGCATGCGGCGCCATGAGCACCCCCACTGGGCCCGCTTCCGGCCTGCCTGTACGAATGCCGCGACCTCGCCAGTCCGGACGGCACCGCCGCCCGGAGCCGGTGGTCGCGCCTGAGGGCGCTGCCGCGCTCGTTCTCGCCGTTCCCGGCACCCCTTCCTCGGCCACGCGCAGCCTGGCCGAAGAGGTGATCAGCATCGCCCGTTCGGAGCTGCCCGGCCTCAACGCCCGGATCGGCTATCTCGACGGTGACGACGCCGAGTACCCCACTCTCGCCACCGTTCTCGCCCACTCCGCCGCCGAGCGCGTCCAGCGCTACGAGCAGGCCGTCGCCGTCGGCCGTGAGGCCGCCGAGCCGACCGGTCCGGCCGCCATCGTGGTCCCGCTGCTCGCGGGTCCCGACAGCACGCTGATCCGGCGGATACGGCAGGCGGTGATGGACAGCGGCACGCAGGTCGAGCTGACCGACGTGCTCGGTCCGCACCCGCTGCTCGCCGAGGCGCTGCACGTACGGCTCTCGGAGGCCGGACTGGCGCGCGCCGACCGTGCCAGGCTCTTCACCGTCGCCACCGCCGCCGACGGCATCGTGCTGGCCACGGTGGGTGGCGAGGAGGCCGTGCGGGCCGCCGGGATCACCGGCATGCTGCTGGCCGCCCGGCTCGCCGTGCCGGTGATGGCCGCCGCGCTGGACGTGGAGGGTTCCATCGCCTCGATCGCGCAGCAGCTCCAGGGCTCCGGCTCCGCGCAGCTCGCGCTGGCGCCGTACCTGGTGGGCCCGGAGGTCGACCCCGGCCTGCTGGACGCCGCCGCCAAGGAGGCGGGCTGCGCGACCGCCGAGCCGCTGGGCGCCTACCCGGCGATCGGCAAGCTCGTGCTCTCCCTGTACGCCACGGCGCTGGGCATCACGCCCGCGACCCCGCAGGGCGCCCAGGCACACTGACCCGGGTCCACGGAGGCGGCACGGACGCACGAGAGCCGCGGCCCGGACCGGAGGATCAAGCCAGATGATCCCTCCGGTCC
>NZ_JBEYKR010000178.1:0-12974 GCF_040703535.1 Streptomyces sp. NPDC007346 | reverse complement strand
GGGGCCGAAGCGGAACCGGACGGCGCCCCGGGGCCGAAGCGGAACCGGACGGCGCCCCGGGGCCGAAGCGGAACCGGACGGCGCCCCGGGACCGAAGCGGAACCGGACGGCGCCCCGGGACCGAAGCGGAACCGGACGGCACCCCCGAACCGAAACGGAACCGGACGGCGCCCCCGGGCCGATGCGGAACCGGACGGCGCCCCCGGGCCTTTGCGGAACGTGACAGCATCCCGGGCGAAAACGGGACGATGACGGCGACGGTGGCAGCGCGGGAGGCCGGAATGCACGAGGACCACGGGCCCGTCCGCTACGGGCCGCCCGCCCCCGACCCCGGCCTCCCGGTCCTCCCCGAACTGGCCGCCGTCCTGGCCGCCGCGGCGGAACGCACCCGCCCCGAACCGCCCGGCGGCGGCCGCACCCTGCGTGAGGCGGCCTGTGCCTACTGGGCCCGGCGCGGGCTGCGCGGCGGGCCGGAGAACATCGTGGCCGCCCCCGGCGACCAGCCGCTCCTCCTCGCCCTGATCGCCGCACACGGCGGCGACGTCCTCATGCCCCGCCCCTGCCCGGCCACCTGGATGCCGCAGGCCCGGCTGCTGGGCAGGCCCGCCTACCAGGTGCCCACGCCGGCGGAGTGCGGCGGCGTGCCCGACCCGTACGCCCTGCTGGAGACCGTGCGCCGGGTACGGGCCGAGGGCGGCCGGCCGAAACTGCTGGTGCTCTCGGTCGCCGACGACCCCACCGCCACCGTCGCCCCGCCGGAGCTGGTGCGGGAGGCCTGCGAGGCGGCGGTCGGTGAGGGCATGCACATCATCAGCGACGAGACCTGGCGCGACACCGTGCACCGGCCCCGCGACACCGTCCTGCTCAGCCCCGCCGAGATGTGCCCCGACGACGTCACCGTCATCAGCGACCTCTCCGGCGCGCTCACCCCCGTCGCCTGGCCGGTCGCCGTCGCCCGCTTCCCGGACACCGCGCGGGCAGCCGTACGCCGGGCCCGCACGCTGGACATCCTGACCGCGCTGGGCGCCCTGGTCGCCGGTCCGCTGGCGCCCGCCGCGGCCCACGCCCTCGGCGAGCCGGAGGCCGTACGGGAGAGGATCCGGCAGGCGGCGGGGCTCCAGGCCCACGTGGCCGCCGCCGCCCACCGCACGGTCCTCACCGCCGGTGCGCTGGCCCGGCCCCCGCAGGCGGGGCGCCACCTCTACGCGGACCTCGGCCCGCTCCGCTCCCGGCTGGCGGACCTCGGCGTCACGGACTCCATGGAGCTGGAGGAGTACCTCACCGGCCGGCTCGGCGCCCCCACCCCGGGCGGCCACCGCTTCGGGGACGAGCTGGGAGCGCTGCGCGTACGGCTGGGCACCGGGCCGCTGCTGGGGGCGACGCCCGAGGAGCAGCGGGAGTCCCTGACGGCGACGGAGCCGCTGGAGCTGCCGCATGTGGAGCGGGCGCTGAGCACGTTCGCGGCGGCCTTCGGCGAACTGAGGTGAGCTGAGGTGGGGCGGCCTTCGCCCGGCTCGCGGGCCGACCACACCGCCGACCACCGCCCCCCTCAGCCGACCACCACCCCGCCACCGCCGGCCACCACTCGCCACCGCCCCCCCTCAGCCCGCCGTGTCACCCGCCCCGTGGCTGAACCGCGCGCGCAGCTTCCGCCACACCGCCGGAGCCCCGCTGATCACCACGGTCAGCGCCACCGCCGCCACCACGCCCTGCCACGGCTCCGGGAAGAGCGAACCGCCCAGGATCCCGATCAGCTGGTACGTCGCCGCCCACGCCAGACACGCCGGCACATCGCCCCGGGCGAACGTCTTCAGCGGCATCTTCCCCAGCAGGCAGGCCAGCATCACGGGGATCCGCCCGGCCGGCACCAGCCGGGAGAGGACCAGCACCGCCCCGCCGTGCTCGTCCAGCTTCTCCCGCGCCTGCGCGAGCCGCTCCGGCGCGGCCCGGCGGGTGAGCGTCTCCAGCCACTTCGAACCGTTCTTCGAACGCACCCCGCGCTGCCCCAGCCAGTACAGGCAGACATCGCCCAGGAACGCCGCCGCCGAGGCCACCGCGAAGACGAAGAGCAGCGAGAACGGTGACGACTGGTGGAGCGCCACCACCGCCGCCGAACTGACCAGCGCCCCCGTCGGAATCACCGGCACCAGCGACCCCAGCGCCACCAGGAGGAACAGCGTCGGGTAGCCCACGGCCTGCTGGGTCGACTCGGTGGGCAGCTCCCGCACCACCGACTGGAACTCCTGGATCACCGGCCGGCCTCCGGCCGCACGCGCTCGCCGTGGGACAGCACATGCACCGCCACCTCGGGCGCCCGCATGCCCGCCTGCCGGACGAACTCGTCACCCGGCCCGTGGAACTCGTACGGCCGCACCCCGTCCAGACCGATCGGCCAGTACGTGCCGTAGTGCACCGGCACCGCCGAGCGCGGCTCCAGCAGGGTCAGCACCTCGGCGGCGCGGGACGGGTCCAGATGGCCCTGGCCGAGGTAGGGGCCCCAGCCGCCCACCGGCAGCAGCGCCACATCGACCGCGCCCACCGCGTCCGCCATCTCGTCGTAGAGCCCGGTGTCCCCGGCGAAGTACGTACGGGCCTCGCCCTCGACCACGTAACCGAGCGCGGGCACCCGGCGCGGGCCGACCGGCAGCCGCCGCCCGTCGTGGAGCGCCGGAACGGCCCGGACCCGCACCTCGCCGACCCGTACCTCGTCGCCCGCCCGCACCTCGGTGATGAGAAGCTCCCGCCTCCGGCGCAGCGCACGCAGCCCCGGCACGGCCGCGACCGCGCCGCTCGGCACGACCAGCCGGGTGCCGGGGGCCAGCCGGGACAGCGACGGCAGATGCAGATGGTCGGAGTGCAGATGCGAGACCAGCACCACCTCGGCGAGCGCCGCCTGCGGCGGCGGCACCTCACCCCGCCGCCGGCGCAGATGCGCGAAGCGCCGTACGAACAGGGGGTCGGTCAACACGCGGACCCCGGAGTCCTCGATCGTGCAGGTGGCATGACCCCACCAGGTGACCTCCACCGGCACGTCCCGCCTCCTCGCTCGGCCCCCGCGACGCCCTGCCCCGGAGCGGCCCACGCCGACCCGTGTACGGGAGCGCTGCCGGTACGAGCCTAAGCGCCCCCGGTGCTCCCCACGACGGGCGCTGACCGGGGCCGACGCTGTGAAAGGCTGGGGAGCGGGCTCGTGACGCGTGCCTGCGGTGGAGAAGGTGTGAGGTGGACCGGCGTGGACGAGCGGAGACGGCGTACGCCGGGGTGGCACACGGCGAGATGGCGCACGGCGGGCGGCGCGCTGATGCGGGTCGTCGCCGTCTGGGCGGTGTCCACCCTCACCATGCTCGTGCTCGCCGGCATCCTGCCCGACTTCCAGCTCCAGCTGGACGACGGCGACACCATCACCCGGACCGCGTTCACGGCCGCCTGGGGCGCGGGCGCCTTCGGCCTGCTCTCCGCGCTGGTGTGGCCGGTCCTGGTGCGGGCCCTGCTCATCGTCCCCGCGCTCGTCCTCGGCGCGCTGGTCTTCTTCCTCAACGGTTCGCTGCTGCTGATAGCGCTGCGCCTCATCCCGGACGGGCGCGGGGTCGCCGCCCCGGAGACCGCGGTCGTCGTCGCCGCCGTGATGTCCGCCGTCGCCTCCGCCACCTCCACCGCGCTCGCCGTCCGCGACGACGAGGCCTACCGCCGCAGGCTCTCCCGCCTCGCCGACCGACGCCGCAGACGCGGCTCCCCGGACACTCCGGAGCCCGACCGCGACGGACCGCCCGGCACCGTCTTCCTCCAGCTCGACGGCGTCGGCCACGACGTCCTGGTGAAGGCGGCGGCCGACGGGCTCATGCCGACCGTCGCCGGCTGGCTCGCCGACTCCTCCGGACACCGCCTCACCCCCTGGCGCACCGACTGGTCCAGCCAGACCGGAGCCAGCCAGCTCGCCATCCTGCACGGCTCCAACCACGACGTCCCCGCCTTCCGCTGGTACGAGAAGGAGACCGGCACCGTCATGGTCTCCAGCCGGCCCGCCAGCGCCCTGGAGATGCAGCGCCGCGCCATCGCCCGCACCCGGGACGGCGGCCTGCTCACCATCGACGGCGCCAGCCGCGGCAACCTCTTCAGCGGCGGCGCGGGCCAGCTCGCCCTGGTCCTGTCCATGGCCGCCCGGCGCGGCAAGGGCCGGCGCTCCCGCTCCGGGTACTTCGCCTACTTCTCCGACCCGGCCAACGCCGTGCGCACCGCCCTCTCCTTCGCCGCCGAGGTCGGCCGCGAGATCGGCCAGTCGACCCGGGCCCGCGTCCGCAAGGACACCCCGCGGGTCAAGCGCGGCGGCCTCTACCCCTTCATCCGGGCCTTCGCCACCGTCGTGGAGCGCGACGTGGTCGTCGCCGCCGTCCTCGGCGACATGTTCGCCGGACGCACCGCCGTCTACGCCGACCTGGTCGCCTACGACGAGGTCGCCCACCACTCCGGACCGCACAGCCGCGACGCCGAGAAGGTCCTCCAGCGCCTCGACCGCTCGCTCGCCCTGATCGCCAAGATCGCCGACCACACCCCGCGTACGTACCGGATCGTGCTCCTCTCCGACCACGGCCAGAGCCCCGGCGAGACCTTCGCCGCGAAGTACGGGCTGACGCTCAAGGACCTGGTCCGGGCGGGCTGCGGACTGCCGGTGCGGCGCCGGGCCCGCGGCACGCACAGCGCCTCCGAGGCGCGCGACGCCGTACGGATCGCCCTGCACCGCCCGCCCGAGGAGGAGGAGCCGGAGGCGGAGCACCCGGCGAAGCGCTCCGACCCGATCGTGCTGGCCTCCGGCAACCTCGGCCTGCTCTCCTTCCCCGACATCGAGGGGCGCGCCTCCCGCGAGCAGATCGACCGCCGCCACCCGGCGCTGCTCTCGACGCTCGCCAACCACCCGGGGATCGGCTTCCTCCTCGTACGCAGTGAGGAACACGGCTCCGTGGTGCTCGGGCCGGGCGGCACCGAGGTGCCGGTGGCCGAACTGGCCGACGGCGAGGGCCCGCTCGCGGTCTTCGGCACCGGCGCGGCGGCCGCCGTACGGCGCACCGACACCTTCCCGCACGTCGCCGACGTCATGGTCAACTCCATGTACGACCCCGCCACCGGCACCGTGCACGCCTTCGAGGAGCAGATCGGCTCGCACGGCGGACTCGGCGGCGAGCAGTCCCGGCCGTTCCTGCTCTGGCCGCGCGGGATGAGCGACCCGCTCGACACGGTGGCCGCCGAACGTGCCGAGGGCGCCCCGGCACCGCCGGGCGGCGGGCTGGTGGGCGCGGAGGCGGTGCACCGGGTGCTGACCCGCTGGCTGCTGGAGTGCTCCGGCCCCCAGGTGCCGGTGCGGGTGGAGGGCTTCGCGGGGGCGGCCCGGGTGGACGAGCCGTTCCCGGGGGAGGAGGCGATCGACGGTCGGGGGCCGGCGGCGGACACGGCCCACGGGCAGGAGCGGGCCGCCGATGGGCCTGTTCACGGCCAGGAGGCGAATGCCGACGTGCCGCCTCACGGTCAGGGGCCGTCCGCGCGGAGGCCTCCGGTGCTCAGGGAGATCCCGCTGCCTCAGTCGCCGGGCGACTGAGCGGCCTTCCTCCGCTCAGGCCGACTGCCGCCGCACCAGCGTCGGCGGGAAGACCACGGAGGGCGAGGGGCCTCCCGGCCCGCCGATCTGCTTCAGCAGCAGCCGGGCCATCTCCGCCGCCATCTCCTCCACCGGCTGCCGCACCGTCGTCAACGGCGGATCGCAGGCGGCCGCCGCGCTGCTGTCGTCGAAACCGACCACGGCCACATCGGACGGTACGTCGCGCCCGGCCCGCTGGAGCACCGGGAGCGCGCCCAGCGCCATCAGGTCCGAGGCGATGAACACCCCGTCCAGACCCGGCTGTTCCTCCAGCAGCCGGCGCATCGCCGCCGCGCCGCCCAGATGGGTGAAGTCCCCCTCCGCGCAGGCCACGTCCTCGATCCCGTGCGTGGCGAGGGCCTCCAGGAAACCCGCGAGACGGACCTGCCCCGCGGGCCTGTCCTGCGGACCGGAGATGGTCCCGATACGGCGCCGCCCCAGCGCGGCCAGATGGTCGGCCGCGAGCCGCGCCCCGGCCTGCTGGTCGACCTCCACATAGGCCAGCGACGACGGCCGCGGGGGGCGTCCCGCGAGAACGGCGGGCAGCCGGGTCTCCTGGAGGAGGCCGGGCAGCGGGTCGTCCGCGTGCGAGGTGACCAGGACGACGCCGTCGACGTGGCCGTGGCGCAGGTAGGAGAGCAGCTGGGTCCGGGACGTCTCGTCGTCCGCCAGCATCAGCACCATCTGGATGCCCGCCGGACGCAGCACCTCGAGGAGCCCGCTGACGACCCGGCCGAAGTAGGGGTCGGAGAACATCCGCCCGGCGAACGGCTCGGAGACCGGCCGCCGTTCGCGCTCCGAGATCACCAGGGCCACCGAGTCGGTGCGCCGGGTCACCAGCGAGCGCGCCGCCCGGTTGGGCACGTACCCGGTGGTCGCCACCGCCTCCTCGACCACGGTGCGCAGGGCGGGATCCACCGTGGTGGCCCCGTTGATCACCCGGGACACGGTGGCCCGTGAGACACCGGCCACGGCCGCCACGTCCTCCAAGGTCGGGCGTACGGGCGGCTCCACTTCGGCTGTCATGCAGCCTTTATACCCGCAGCCCAGGGCGCCGGTCAGCCGAGGGCCTGTGCCGCCCCCGGGAGCCCTTCCAACTCGGTGAGCGCTGCCTCGCGCGCCGTGACGAGGGCGGCGGCCAGCCGCTTGGCGTCGGCTCGGGCGCCCGCGGTGATCTCGGAGCGCGACACCTTGGCGGAGTGGCTCAGGTGGTCGCGGATCCGGGTCAGGAAAAGCCGGTCGAACGCGGCCCCTTCGGCGGCGCGGGCCGCTTCGAGGTCCTGTTCCGTCACCATGCCGGGCATGGCGTGACCCGCGTGCACATCGGTGTCGGGCAGCCCCATTTCGGCCAGCAGGGGCCGCAGGCGGCCGAGTTCGGCTTCCTGCTCGCTGTGCAGCCGGGTGGCGAAGGCCCGCAGCCGGGGCTCGGTGGCCCGGTCGGCGGCGAGCGTGAGCAGGGCCACCGCCTTCTCGTTCATCGGGGTCATCAACTGGACCCAGGCGGCGTCGGTGGGGGTGTCGGTGGCCGAGGCGGAGGCGGACGGGGCCGCGGCCGTGTGCGTCGCGGAGGCGGCGGCGGGCGCGGGCTCCGCCGCCGGGGAGCAGCCGGCCGACGCGGTCAGGCCCAGCAGGGCCAGCAGGGCCAGTGCCACGAGGGGGAGGCGCGGGGCGGGGGGTGTGGATCGGGTGGGGTGGGCGGGGTGGCTCATGAGGTGTCCTGGACCGGGCGGAGGGCGCCGCCCCGGAGCCTGGGCCCCGGGGCGGACACCGGTGGACGGGTGGGTGCGAGCCGATCAGGGAGTGCCGTCGGCGCCGCACTTCACGATGGCGTTGATGCAGTCACGGACGCGCTGCGCCAGCTCCTCCTCCGGCCATACGTTGAAGAAGTCGCCGTGCATCGTGTAGCCGGGGCCCGACGCCAGACGGAAACGGGACGGGTCGCCGTTGACCGGATAGCGCAGCACCTGACGGAGCTTGGGCACGGCCACCGGGTGGGTCGACGGGCACTCGCCGGCCACGGGGTAGGACATGTGGCTCTTGTGGTCGGCCGAGTCGAGATCCGTACCGTTCCAGCACTGCGGGAAGTCCAGGTAGGACTCCAGCATCGTGCCGGGCGGGCAGTTCACGAAGTCCTGCGAGGGGTTCACCTCACCGGCGTGCAGACACGACCAGCGGGCGAGGGTGTTCTCCGAGGGACTGGTGGCGACGGCGTTGCCCGCCACGATCCGCAGCCCCCGGGGGAAGGGCTGGATCTGCCGGATGACGTCGTCCCGGACCCCTTCGCCCAGGTAGTAGAAGGTGGTGCCGGTGGGCTCCACCTCCCGGTCGCCGTCGTACAGGGTGGGCACCCAGTACGAGGAGAGGTCGGTGTCGGGCGAGCAGGTCGAGCGGCCCTTCTCCAGAGACTCCAGGTTCGAGTGCCCGTTGGTGGTGTCGTTGCCGAAGAAGCTGTGCATGTGGGAGGCGCCCGGCAGACCCGGGAAGATGATCGGGTCGTCGGGGGCCCGGTGGCTGTAGGGGCACTCCGCCAGGAACTCGGAGACCCGCACCACATCGGCGGCGGCTTTGGGGGTGACCTCGGCGGCGGCGCGGTCGGACGCGGCGTTGCCGACGTTGGCCTGGACGAGGGAGAGGGCGAGGGCCGCGGCGGCGAGCCCGGCGATGCGGTAGCGCCAGGACTGGGTGGACCTCTGGCGGCGGTGTTCTGAACTGCGTCGGTTTCGGAAGAGCACGGCACTCCTGTTCGAAAGTGGGGGGAGTTCCTGACTACGGGGACTACGCGAGAGAGCGCTCTCTTGGGGAACGTATGAGCGCTGACTGTGCATGTCAAGAGAATGCGCAAGCGCGGCAATCACCGGCTGTACGGCGGAATTTGAGGGTGCGTAGATGGGAGAGCGCTCTCCAAAAGACTGCCGGAGCTTACGGTTCCGCGCCGTGCGGGGGAGGCGCTCCGCCGTCGTGGGCCGGGCCGTCCTGCCCGCCCCGGGCCGACGGCTCCGCCGGGACAGCGGGGAGGGCCACGGGCCACGGGGGCAGGCCGACGCGGCAGCCACGAAGGGCGACGAGGTCACGAGGGCCGGGGAGGCCGTGGAGGCCGCCGGGTTTGGTACAGCTGGGGTGCCTTTGAAACGGGGAGGAAGTGGCTTTCCCTCACCCGGTATTGCATAGTGAGGGCTTGGTCATGCCTCGCTATCAGCGGGCCGATGGGTGCGTGGACGGCTACGGACGGCCGACCGGGGGTGAGGGGCGATGCGTTCTCCGTACGACGGACAGCGACGCGGTCGTGCCGTGCCCCAGCCCCTGCCGGGTCCGCCCGGAGGCGAAGACCGTGACCCCCCGACCCATGACCCCCTGGCCATGCGCGGGACCGGCTGGTCCCGCGATGGGCGCGGGCCGTACGGCGAGGGACCCCGCCCGTTCGGCGAGGGTCCCGGACCGCTTCGTGACGGAAGCGGCGCCGGGGGGCCCGGGACCGGGCGTGAGCCCGGGACGCTCCGGGTGCGCCACGGACACCGTCGGCTCGGCGGCAGGACCGTGGCCGCCCGGGGGCTCGCCCTGGACCTCGGCAGCTCCCGTACCCGGGCCTGGGTGCCCGGCCACGGCCTGGTCACCGACCTACTCCTCGGTAGCGCCCTCCTCGGGGGCGCCGAGCGGCCCGTACGGCGCGGGCGCATCGTCGACCCCGAGTCCTGCGGGCGGCTGCTCGGCCGCCTCGCCGACGCGGCCCTGGGACCCGACCGCACGGACAGCGTGATCGTCCTCAGCCACCCCGTCCTCGCCGGGGCCGGCCACCGCAACGCCGCGCGGGAGCTGCTCGCCGGGCTGGGACCGACGCGCGTCCTCGTCCTCAGCAGCGCGCGGGCCGCCGCCGCGTACGCCGGTCCGCGCGACGCCGGTCCGCTGCTCGTCGTCGACATGGGCGCCGAGCTGACCGAGGTCACGCTCCTCGTCGGCGGCCGGATCGCCGATGCCCGGCAGGCCGAGACCGGGATCAGCGACCTGGACCCGGCGACACTGCCCGCAGCCCTTGTCGGTACGGTCCTCGACATGGTGAAGTCCATGTGGCGGCAGGACCGGCACGGCGCGATCCGCGGCGCCCTGCGCAAGGGCCCCGTGCTCGCCGGCGGCGGTGCGCTGCGCCCCGACGTCACCGACCGCCTCGCCCGGTGCCTCGGCACGCCCGTGCGGCTGGCGGAGGACCCGTCGACCACCGTCGTCCGGGGTGCCGGCCAGATACTCAGCTCCGTGCTCCGCCACGGGGTGACGCCCGCCGTCCTGCCCGGCCGACCGAGGTGACCCCGCACCCGGGGCCGCCCCGGGGGAAGGCGCTCCCGGTGCGGCCGGGCCCGGCGCAACGGACACGCGGCGTGCCGGCCGCGCTGGTGCTCGTCGTCCTCACCCTGGTCGGCGCCGCCCCCGCCGCCGGCGCCGCGCTCCCCGTCGGCGCCCTCAACAGCCTCGCGTCCACCGTGGCGCACACGCCGGATGCCCCGGCGCCCTCCCCGAAGACCGACCGCACCCCCCAGTCCGGAGGCCCCCACCACGACCTGCGGCGCACCCGGGCAGCCCCGTCCGCCGCAGGCCCCGGAACCGGCGGCCGCAACGCCCGCGACCACCAGCGAGGCCCCGACCGGCCCCCCGTGCGGACCGGCCCCGCCCGGCCGTACGCCCCGAACCTCCACGAGCGGTCGTCGGCCACCGACCCGGCCACCCATGCCCCCCGGGCCGGCATCAGCCGCGCCCACCTGACCGGCCACGCGCCCCCGCCGTCCTACGACGGCCTGCCGGCCTGCCCGTCCGGTTTGATCGTGCCGCGCGGCCATGCCGAGCGCGTCACCGCGACCTCCTCGGGTACCCCCTCCGGGCGCCGGGGCGCCCTGCCCGGCGTGCGTGGTCCTCCGGGCACGAGCACCGGTCCCTCGACCGGCCATTGGCCCTGCTCTGCCGATCAGGCGTCGCGTCCTCGCTGAGGTGAGGGCGGCCGACGCCCCACCGGAGGATTCCCATGACTCGCGCCACCACGGTGCGAGCGGTTCTGGCTGCGGCCGTGCTGCTCGTCTCCGTCTTCATCACGCTGACCATGTCACCCAGACTCGGCCTCGATCTCCAGGGCGGCACCCGCCTGGTGCTCCAGGCCAAGGACTCCGCCACCGTCGAGGCGAACCGGGAGACCACCGACCGCACCCTGGAGGTCCTGCGCCAGCGCATCGACTCCCTCGGTGTCGCCGAGCCCGTCCTCACCCGCTCCGGCGAGGACCGGATCATCGTCGAACTGCCCGACGTCCAGGACCCGCGCCAGGCCGCCGCCGTCATCGGCCGCACCGCCCAGCTCAGCTTCCACGCCGTCCAGGGGGCCGTGCCTCCCGGAACGGAACCCGAGTCCGGGAGCGACCGGCTGATCGTCCCCGACGAACAGGGCACGCAGCTCGACCTCGGCCCCGCCCGGCTCTCCGGAGCGGGCGTCAAGGACGCCACCGCGTCCTTCGACCCCCAGCAGGCGGCCGGCTGGACCGTCTCCCTCGACTTCCACAAGGACGCCGGGAAGGACTGGAACAAGCTGACGGGCGAGGCCGCCTGCTTCCCCGCCCAGGACGAGCGCCGCCGCGTCGCCATCGTCCTGGACGAGAAGGTCATCTCCTCACCCCAGGTCGACCCCTCGGTCGGCTGCAATGCCGGACTGCCCTCCGGGGGCACCCAGATCACCGGCTCCTTCAGCGCGAAGGAGGCCCGTGACCTGGCCCTCCTCATCAAGGGCGGGGCCCTGCCCGTACCCGTCGAGATCGTCGAACAGCGGACCGTCGGCCCGACGCTCGGCGCCGCGGCCATCGACGCCAGCGCGCAGGCGGCGCTGATCGGCGCCGCCGCCACCGCGCTCTTCATCATCTTCGTCTACCGCTTCTTCGGCGCGCTGGCCGCCGTGGCCCTCGCCGCGTACGGCGTGATCTCCTACGCCGCGCTCGTCGGTCTCGGCGTCACCCTCACGCTCCCTGGACTCGCCGGATTCGTCCTGGCCATCGGGATGGCGGTCGACGCGAACGTCCTGGTCTTCGAACGGGCCAGAGAGGAGTGTCAGGACCACCCGACCCGCTCCCTGCGCTCGGCACTGACCACCGGGTACCAGAAGGCGTTCAGCGCCGTGGCCGACTCGAACATCACCACGCTGATCGCGGCCGGGCTGCTGTTCTTCCTGGGCTCGGGCCCGGTCAAGGGCTTCGGTATCACCCTGGCCATCGGCGTCATCGCCTCGATGTTCTCCGCACTGGTCATCGCCCGCGCGCTCACCGATGTCGCGGCCGGCTCCCGGTTCGTCAGCGACTACCGGGGCGTCAACGGCATCGCGCGCCCCGGCGCCGTACGGACCTGGCTGATCCGCAAGGACCCGCAGCTCTTCCGGAAGCCGGTCCGCTGGCTCGTCGTCTCCGCGGCCCTGGTCGCCGTCGCCGTCGCCGGGATCGTGGTGCGCGGGGTCGACCTGGGCGTCGAGTTCACCGGGGGCCGGCTCGTGGAGTACTCCACCAGCCGTCCGGTGGACGTCGAGACCGCCCGCTCCACGCTCGCCGACGCCGGATTCGGTGACGCCGAGGTCACCACCGCGGGCGACGGAGACATCTCCGTACGCACCGGACAGCTCGACAACGACGAGGAACACACCCTGCGGGAAGCCCTGGCCACCGAGGGCGGTGAGACGACGAAGGTACGGGACGAGCTGATCGGCCCGAGCCTCGGTGACGAGCTGCGGCGCAACGCGCTGATCGCCCTCGGCGTCGCCGTGCTCGTGCAGCTCGCCTATCTGGCGGTCCGGTTCCGCTGGACGTTCGCCGTGGGATCGGTGGCCGCGATGGTGCACGACGTGATCCTCGTGGTGGGGGCCTTCGCCTGGCTGGGACGGCCCGTGGACGGTATCTTCCTGGCCGCCCTGCTCACCGTCATCGGCTACTCGGTCAACGACTCGGTGGTGGTCTTCGACCGGGTTCGGGAGCTGTGGGGCAGGAACCGGAAGACACCCCTGGTCGCGATCTCCCGCCGGGCGGTCCTCCAGACCGTTCCCCGTACGGTGAACACCGGGATGGGCGCCCTGTTCATCCTGGCCGCCCTCGCGGTGCTGGGCGGCGACTCGCTGGCCGACTTCGCCCTCGCCCTGCTCATCGGCATCTGCGTGGGCACCTGGTCCTCGGTGTTCACCGCCGTACCGGGCGCGCTCGTCCTGGAACGCACCACCAACGCACCCCCGCCCACACCGGGGAAGTCCTCCCGGCGCGCCCGCGAACCCCGGCGCGACCCGCTCGACAACGGGGCCCGCGTCTGACCCCGTATGCCGTCCGCCCCCTGTCCCGGTCCCCGGGGCAGG
>NZ_JBEYKR010000177.1:0-13257 GCF_040703535.1 Streptomyces sp. NPDC007346 | reverse complement strand
ACTCTCCCCCACCCCACCCCATCTCCCACTAAACCCCCCCCCCTCCCCCCCCAACCCCACCCCACCGCCCGGGGGGCCTTCACAACAACACGTTCCCCCCCCCCCGCGGCTCTTGGCGTGTCCGGGCCGGGGCCCTGCGGCGCCCCGGCCGGTGTGCGGCGTCAGGGGGTGAGCGGCGGGCGCGGGCCCCGGGGGTCGTCGTCGGGGCCGGAGGGGGGCTGCGTGCCGTCCTCGCGGATGACCTCCCCCTGGACGACCTTCCCGTCCGGCCGGTGCATACGGGCCTGCTGGAAGGCGTCCGAGAGGCTGCCGGGGGACGCGGCGCGCATCCGGTGCTCCAGGGACTTCTCCGCCCGGCGGCTGATGAGGGTGCGCACGGGCGGCACCAGCAGGAGCAGCCCGGCGGCGTCCGAGATCAGGCCGGGGATCAGGAGCAGCAGGCCGCCGAGCATCAGCAGCCCGTTGCCCCTGCTGCCCTTGGAGCCGGCGGGGGCGACCTGCGGGGCCTCGGTGGCGCCGGGCTGCCCCGGCATCTGCTGGAGGGTCTCGGTGAGGTTCTTGAAGGCGCGGCGCCCGGCGCGCTTGATCACCACGGTGCCGAGAACGGCCCCGGCGACCAGGAGCAGCAGGACGGTGAGCCCGCCCGCGTTCGAGGCGACCACGGTCAGGAGCCAGATCTCCAGGACCAGCCAGGCGGCGAGGGCCAGCGGCAGGAATCTACGGGCGCGCGAGCGCCGGGGACGGGTCGGGGGCGGAGTGCCGGTCGTCATGCAACCAGTGTGCCCGTACGGAGGTGGAAGCGGCGTAAGGGGGTGATCATGGACCCGCCCCCTTACGGCCGCGCGCGGGGTCCGTACGTACGCCGTCAGGGCTTCTTGCGGCCCAGGACCTTGTTGGCGCGGGAGGTGATGCCCCAGCCGGTGACCCGCCACAGCGCCTCGACGAGGATGTCCCGGCTCATCTTGGAGTCGCCGACCTCGCGGTCCACGAAGGTGATGGGGACCTCGACGACGTGGTAGCCGGCCTCCACGGAGCGGCGGGCCAGGTCGACCTGGAAGCAGTACCCCTGGGAGGCGACCTCGTCGAGCCCGAGGCCCTCGAGGGTCTCGGTCCGGAAGGCGCGGTAGCCGCCGGTGACGTCGCGGACGGAGAGGCCGAGGGCGAGGCGGGAGTAGAGGCTGCCGCCGCGCGAGATGACCTCGCGGCTCCTGGGCCAGTTGACCACCCGGCCGCCGGGCACCCAGCGGGAGCCGAGGACCAGGTCGGCGCCCTTGAGCGCGGTGAGCAGCCGGGGCAGCTCCTCGGGCTGGTGGGAGCCGTCGGCGTCCATCTCGACGAGGACGCCGTAGCCGTGCTCGGAGCCCCAGGCGAAGCCCGCGAGGTAGGCGGCGCCGAGCCCTTCCTTGCCCTTGCGGTGCAGGACGTGGACCTTGTCGTCGGCGGCCGCGATCTCGTCGGCCGCCTTGCCGGTGCCGTCGGGGCTGTTGTCGTCGGCCACCAGGATGTCGGCGTCCGGCACGGCCGTGCGCACCCGGTCGACGATCGGCCTGATGTTCTCGACCTCGTTGTAGGTCGGAATGATCACCAGGACCTTGCCGAGCGGGCCGAACTGCCTCTGACCGCCGTCGTTCACTACTGCCCCTTAGAGTCCGTACACAGAGGGACACCATATCCAGCGTGTGACCTCCGGAAGGCTACGCGGTGGTGCTCGCGCGTGGCACAGGCCGGGCAGATGGACGAAACTGCGGACAGAACCGCGGACGGGAACTGCGGATCGGGGCCCGGCGCCCTTCGGGCCGGCCTGGGACCCGCTGGCTGCGGATCGACCGAGAGCCGTTGTCTACTGAACGTCCGGGCCCCACCCGGGTCGCACCCTCCGTCCGGCTGAAACCTTCCCTCGCCCCCGAGGCGCGGGCGCTGAACCTGGCTGTCAGTGGCGGTGGGCCGGTGCGGCACACCACCCCATGACCCAGCGGCGTTCGACGACTGCGTGGAGGTTTAACCGGTCGGACGTCCTGTGGTGGACCCGGCCGAACCTACCGGCCCGTGGGCGCGTTCTGTCAACACCCGTGCGACCTGCGGCTTTTGCCCAAATTGCCTGGTCAGTGCCGGAGTGTCACAGACCCCGGACACGTGCCCGAGCCATCGATCGGCGGTACGGAATCCCCCGACGTCACTCGTTCGGCCGTACGTAGACCGTCTGTCCGGAGACCACCGTCCGCAGGCAGACCGGCAGCTCGGCGCCGGGGCTCAGATCCGGCAGTCCGGGCGTGCCGGAGCGGGGGTCGGTGGACCACCGGGCGACCCGGTCGTCGGGGGCCTGGACCAGGAGTTCGGCGGTCCGCCAGAGCGCGTAGTCGGCCGGTGCGCCCGGCACCAGGAGCCCCGCGTCGTCGCGGCCGACGGCCCGCCAGCCGCCCCGGGTGTGGGCGGTGAAGCCGGCCCGGACGGAGATGCGGTGCTCGGGGGTGCGGTGGTGGGCGGCGGCCCGTACGGTCCCCCAGGGGTCGAGCGGGGTGACCGGGCTGTCGGAGCCGAAGGCGAGCGGCACCCCGGCGCGCAGGAGGGCGGCGTACGGGTTCAGGGTGGCGGCCCGCTGTGCGCCCAGGCGCTGGGCGTACATGCCCTCGGGGCCGCCCCAGGCGGCGTCGAAGGCGGGCTGGACGGAGGCGGTGAGGCCCAGCTCCGCGAAGGCGGCGACGGTCTCGGGGGTGAGCATCTCGGCGTGCTCTACGCGGTGGCGGGCGGCACGGACGCGGGCCAGACCCAGCGTCTCGGCGGCGGCCCGTACGCCCTCCACGACGGCGGTGACGGCCGCGTCGCCGATGGCGTGGAAGCCCGCCTGGAGGCCGGCCTCGGTGCAGGCGGTGACATGGGCGGCGATCCCAGCGGCGTCCAGGTGGGCGGTGCCGGTCTGCGGGTCGTCGGCGTACGGCTCGTGGAGGCAGGCGGTGTGCGAGCCGAGGGAGCCGTCGACGAAGAGGTCTCCGGCAGCGCCGATCGCGCCGAGCTCCCGGATGCGGCGGGCGCCCTTCTCACCGGTGATCTCCTCGGCCCAGAGACCGACGACCCGGGGGCCGGGCCGCTCGGCGGCGAGGGCCAGGAGGGCGGTGAAGTCCTCCTCGTCGGAGATCTCGGGTCCGCCGCACTCGTGGAGGGTGCCGATGCCGAGGGAGGCGGCGTGGTCGAGCGCGGCGCGCTGGGCGGCCCCCCGCTGGGCGGGGGTGAGGGCGGCGTGCGCGGCTGCCCGTACGGCGTGGTGGGCGTCGCCGGTCAGCGGCGCGTCGGGGTGGTATCCGGCCATCGCGGTGACGCCCGGGACGAGGTCCAGCAGGGCGGTCGTGACGACGGCGGAGTGGACGTCGATCCGGGGCAGGTACAGGGCCCGCCCGCCGGAGGCCTCGTCGAGCTCGGCGCGCGAGGGGTGGCGCCGCTCGGGCCACCGCGCGGCGTCCCAGCCGTGCCCGAGCAGGACGTCGGTGGCGGCGTGCCCGTTCGCGAACGCACGGACGAGGCCGAGGGCCTCGGGGAGCGTACGGGCACCGGAGAGGTCGAGCCCGGTGAGGGCCAGGCCGGTCGCGGTGGTGTGGACGTGGGCGTCGGTGAACGCCGGGGTGACCAGGGCGCCCTCCAGATCGACCACCTCGTCGACGCCGCTCGCGAAGGCGTCGGCGGCCCCCTCGGAGCCCACCCAGGCGACATGCCCGCGTTCGACGACCATCGCGGTGGCGAACGGATCGGCCGGGCTGTGGACGTCTCCCCCGCGCAGCAGCAGGGTGCGGTGGTCGGGGGCGCTCTGGGGGGCGGTGCTCTCGGTCATGGGACCAGTCTCGCGCCTGCCGGGAACCGCGAGGTCCGCGCCCCCCTCAGACGCGCGGGGGGCGCGCCTCGTACGGGGTGGACAGGACGACCGTCGTCCGGGTCGAGACGCCGGCCAGCGTACGGATCCGGGTGAGCAGGTGCTCCAGCTCCAGGGGGGTCGCCACGCGCACCTTGAGGATGTAGTTCTCGTCCCCGGCGACGCTGTGGCAGGCCTCCAGCTCCGGCACCCCGGCGAGCCGCTCCGCGATGTCGTCGGGCGCGCTGGGGTCGAACGGCTTCACCGAGATGAACGCGGTGAGGGGCAGCCCGACGGCCTCGGGGTCGACGACCGCGGCATAGCCGCGGATCACCCCGCGCTGCTCGAGCCGGCGGACGCGCTGATGAACGGCCGAGGTGGACAGGCCGGTGGCCTTGCCCAGGTCGGTGTAGCTCATCCGCCCGTCCTTGACGAGCAACTCCACAATCTGACGGTCCAGCTCCTCCATGTGGATCAACCTATGGCCCCGGGCACCCGTCGGCACAGTCGCGCGAGGTCACGGAACGGCACCTGCGGGCGGCATGTGACGAACACCACAGACCTACGGGTCGGTAGCAGGTCCCCTCACGGTTATCGGCCACGGGCGCAGGGAAGTGCTTGCTGTGGTCGAGGCCGTGGCGCCGTGCCGGCCCACCCGAGGGGGGAAGATCCCATGCAGAGCACGAAGCTCACCGGACGTACCGAACCGGAGCCTGTCGATCCCGACGAGGACGACAGTGCCGATGTGTACGACATGTTCGAGATGTTCCGGGTCGTCTGCCCGGACTGCGCCCAGCCGATCGCCCTGCTGGCCGACGAGGACGTGCTGCCGGAGCACGCCCGGTGCCCCACCCCGTGGAACCCGTTCGTGCTCACCGTCTGCTCCGGCACCGGGCGTGCCGCGGCGGACACCCGGCCGGCCGACGAGACGCTGGAGCCCCAGGAGCAGGAGACGGCGCTGCTGCTGACGCTCCCCCAGGGACTCGACTGGCGGATGCAGCCCTTCTCCCACGCCGGCGGCCCCGGCTCCCGCCCGCTGCGGGTGCCCCGGATGCGGCGCGAGGCCGCCTGAGCCGCCGCTCCCGGCCGTGGGTGCGCCCCAGGGCGGGTGCCCGGGGGCACCCGCCGAACGGGAACCCGGTGCGGGACGGCAGTGACCCGGGCCCGCCCCGGCGCGTTGACCCCGTATGACGACGCCGCATGCACCAGTCGGCCCGGGGCGCCGCCGGCTCACTCCCCCGGCCTCCGAAGAATCGGTTCCGCAGCCGCTGCCCCGGTCGACGGGGAGTTCACCGATGGCCTCCCCCGTCGACCCGCCCATCTACAGCGCCCTGCTGCGGGATTGGCGCAGCAGCGGCCGGAGCGTGCCGGGGCGCCGCGACCCGGAGGGGGACCGGGCCGCCGCGCCGCCCGTCCGGCCGGACCTGCCGCTGCGGGTCAGCGGGTCTCGGGACCCGCGAGGTGGCGGGCGATGACCATGCGCTGGATCTGGTTGGTGCCTTCCACGATCTGGAGCACCTTGGCCTCGCGCATCAGCCGCTCGACCGGGAAGTCCAGCGTGTAGCCGTAGCCGCCGAGCACCTGGACGGCGTCGGTGGTCACGCGCATGGCCGCGTCCGTGCAGAAGAGCTTCGCCATGGCCGCCTGGCGGGAGAAGGGCTCCCCCGCGTCGCGCAGCCGCGCCGCCTCCAGGTAGAGCGCCCGGCCGGCCTCGATCTGGGTGGCCATGTCCGCCAGCATGAAGCGCAGCCCCTGGAAGTCCGCGATGGGGCGGCCGAACTGGCGCCGGTCGGTGGCGTACCGGACGGCCTCGTCCAGGGCCGCCTGGGCGACCCCGACGGCGCAGGCGGCGATGCCCAGGCGTCCGGAGTCGAGCGCGGACAGGGCGATGGCGAAGCCCTGGCCCTCCTCGCCGATGCGGCGCTCGTCACCGACCCGTACGCCGTCGAAGTTGAGCTGGGAGGTGGGCGAGCCCTTCATCCCCATCTTCTTCTCGGGAAGCGCGGCGTTCAGCCCTTCGGCGTCGCCGGGGACGAGGAAGGCCGTGATGCCGCGGGGGCCCTCGACGCCGGTGCGGGCGAGCACGGTGCAGAAGTCGGCGACGCCGCCGTGGGTGATCCACGCCTTGGTCCCGGTGATGACCCAGTCATCGCCGTCGCGTACGGCCCTGGTGCGCAGGGAGGCGGCGTCGGAGCCGGAGGCGGGCTCGGAGAGGCAGTAGGCGCCCAGCAGGCCGCCGGAGAGCATCGCGGGGAGGTGCGCCGCCTGCTGCTCCTCGGTGCCGTATCCGGCGAGCGCGTGGCAGGCCAGGGAGTGGACGCTGACGCCGAGGCCGACGGTGAGGCGGGCCGCGGCCAGCTCCTCCAGCACCTGGAGGTAGACCTCGTAGGGCTGGTCGCCGCCGCCGTGGGCGGAGCCGTAGGGAAGGCCGAGGAGGCCGGAGGCGGAGAGGAGGGTGAAGACCTCGCGCGGGAAGTGGCCCGCGTCCTCCTCCTCGGCCGCCCGGGGGGCGATCTCGTTCGACACGATGTCGCGGACGAGCGCGACGAGCTGCCGGGACTCCTCGGTGGGCAGACGGCGTTCCACCGGCTGCTGGGCACGGTCGGACATGACGGCGCTCTCCTCCCTGTCGGGCGTTGCGACGGTCGCGCGCTCGGGGTGTGAGAGGCGCCGCCGGGCGATCTCCCGGACCGGGGCCGGGAAGAACGGACTGCTCAGCCGATCCTGCCCTCCCGGGTCTCGAGGGGTGCGGGACAGCGGCTGTGGCGGGTTGAGTATGCCCGATCGGATGCCTCCCGTCACGGGGGGACGGGCTGGTCAGAGGGGATGGACGAGATCCCGTTGATCGGTGAATTGGTCCGAACCATTGACCCAACTGGTCTAGTCCTTCTACGGTTCCAACCGAACGCCTTACCGCGTTCATGCCAAACCGGGCGCGTACGGCCCGGCGTTCGGCCTGCACCCCCCACGCACCAGCCCTCCCCCACGAGGAGCCACGATGCTCACACTGCACCGTCCCCGCGCCCGGCTCCGGGCGCTCGCCGCGGCCGCCTGCACGGCGGCGCTCGGCGCCACCCTGCTCGGCGTCGCGGGCACGTCCCCGGCCGGCGCCACCCCCGCCGCACAGCCGGCCGCGGCCCCCGCCGCAGCCGAGGCCGCCCCCACGGCGGCGGGCGACAAGGTGATCGGATACTTCACCAACTGGGGTGTCTACGACCGCAATTACCACGTCAAGAACATCGTGACGTCGGGATCCGCGGAGAAGCTCACCCACATCAACTACGCCTTCGGCAACGTGCAGAACGGCAAGTGCACGATCGGCGACTCCTACGCCGACTACGAGAAGGCCTACACCGCCGAGGAGTCGGTCGACGGGGTCGCCGACACCTGGGACCAGGAACTGCGCGGCAACTTCAACCAGTTGCGCAAGCTCAAGGAGCTCCACCCCGACATCAAGATCCTCTGGTCCTTCGGCGGCTGGAGCTGGTCGGGCGGGTTCGGTGAGGCCGCGCAGAACCCCGCCGCCTTCGCCCAGTCCTGCTACGACCTGGTGGAGGACCCGCGGTGGGCCGATGTCTTCGACGGCATCGACATCGACTGGGAGTACCCCAACGCCTGCGGTCTGACCTGCGACACGAGCGGCCGTGACGCCTACGGCGAGCTGCTCGGCGAGCTGCGCAAGACCTTCGGGGACGACAACCTGATCACCTCGGCGATCACGGCGGACGGCTCCGACGGCGGCAAGATCGACGCGGTGGACTACGCGGGGGCGGCCGAGCACCTCGACTGGTACCTGCCGATGACGTACGACTTCTTCGGCGCGTTCGCGGCGCAGGGCCCGACGGCCCCGCACTCCCCGCTGACCTCCTACCCGGGCATCCCGACGGAGGGCTTCAACTCGGACGCCGCGATCTCCAAGCTGAAGTCGCTGGGCATCCCGTCGGAGAAGCTGCTGCTCGGCATCGGCTTCTACGGCCGGGGCTGGACCGGCGTCACCCAGAGCGAGCCGGGCGGCAGCGCGACCGGCGCCGCGGCGGGCATGTACGAGGCGGGCATCGAGGACTACAAGATCCTCAAGAACAGCTGCCCCGTCTCGGGCACGGTGGCCGGTACGGCGTACGCCCACTGCGGCGACGACTGGTGGAGCTACGACACCCCGGAGACCATCGGCACCAAGATGGACTACAAGAACGAGCAGGGCCTGGGAGGCACGTTCTTCTGGGAGCTGAGCGGTGACACCACGAACGGCGAGCTGATCAAGGCGATCAGCTAGGCGTTCACGCGTACGCGAAACGCAGGGGCGGGGTGCCGGTCGGGCACCCCGCCCCTGCGGCGTTCCCGCACCCTGTCGACGGCCGTACAGGCGTCGCGGAACAGCCCCGCCCCGGCCCGACGAGCCGGGCAACTCGGCCGCGGCCGCCACCGGTTCACCGGGCACCACCTCGGCCTCGGGCTCACCGGCATGTCACAGGCGGCCACCTCTGCGCCGTTGAATAGACGCGACGACTAGTCTAATCTCCAGGTTAGACGCAACGGTAAGTCTCGACAGCTGTCGAGGCGGCCGTTCCTTCCGCGCACCCCAACACTCACGAGAGGCCACTTCAGTGGGAAACTCGACCGTCCGCGCCGCCGACGGGACCGGCGCTCCACAGAGGGCACGGGGCGGCGGCCTCGCCGTGTTCAGCGTGGCCTTCGCCCTCTGGATCACCATGGCGGGCACCACGGCGCCCACCCCGCTCTACCCGCTCTACGGACAGGAGTTCGGCTTCACGCCGTTCGCCGTGACGGTGGTCTTCGCCGTCTACGCGCTCGGGGTCGTCCTCGGGCTGCTGGCCTTCGGCCGGCTCTCGGACCAGATCGGGCGCCGCCCCGTCCTGGTCGCGGCCACCCTGCTGTCCGTGTGCGCCGCGGTGATCTTCCTCCTGGCCCAGAGCCTCACCGCGCTGCTGGTCGCCCGGGTCGTCTCCGGTTTCGCGGCGGCGCTGGTGACCGGGGCCGCCACCGCCTCACTGACCGAGCGGCTCGGGCTGCACAGCCGGATCAGGCCCGCCACCCTGGCGCTGTTCGCGAACATGGGCGGGCTCGCGTGCGGCACGCTGCTGGCGGGCATCATGGCGGACCTCGCGCCCTCCCCGCTGCGCACCCCCTGGGTCGTCATGCTCGCCCTCGCCGCGATCGGCACGGTGGGGGTGATCGTGAACGGGGAGAGCTCCACCCACCGTTCCGGCTTCTCCCCGCAGTTCCAGCCGCTGCACGTCCCGGCCGAGATCCGCTCGGACTTCCTGCGCTCGGCGATGGCGGCGGGCGCGGGCTTCGCCGTGCTCGGCGTCCTGACCGCGGTGACGGGCCTGTTCCTGGGGACGGTGCTGCACGAGTCCAGCCACTCGCTGACCGGCCTCGTGGTCTTCATCGCCTTCGCGTGCACCGCTCTCGGCCAGCTCCTCGTCCGCACCGTCAGGCCCACCACCGCCCTGCCCGCCGCCTGCCTGGGCCTGATCGTCGCGGCCGGTCTGATCGCCGCCGCGATGGCCACCAGCTCCCTGGCCCCCCTGCTCGTCGGAGCCGCGGTCAACGGACTGGCCACGGGCATCGCCGTCGGTCACGGCCTCGGCAGCATCACCACGCGCAGCGCTCCCGAGCACAGGGGCGCCTCGGTCTCCACCTTCTTCGCCATCCTGTACTCGATGCTGGCGGTGCCCGCGATCGGAGTGGGCGTCCTGATCCGCGAGACCAGCCTGCGTCCGGCCGGCGAGACGTTCAGCGCCGCGGTGGCCGCGCTGTCCCTCGGCGTCCTGCTCAGCCTGGTGCGGACCGGCCGGAAGGCGACCTGAGCGCGATCCGCCGCGCACCGGTCCGCGGCGGGCCCGCTGTGCCAGAATCACAGCGACGGACACGATACGAAGGTGACGGAACCATCAGCACCACGCGGAAACCACAACCGGCCGGCGAGAAGGCCACGGTCATCAGCCGAACCGGCCCTCGCCGCAGCGAGAGCGTCCGCCTCGCGGTGCTGAACGCCGCCGACGACCTGCTGGTCGAGCGGGGCTTCGCGGCCCTGACCATCGAGGGCATCGCCCAGCGCGCGGGCGTGGCCAAGCAGACGATCTACCGCTGGTGGAAGTCGAAGGTCGACATCCTTCTCGACACCCTCACCGACGACGCCCGCGAGGCCCTGGAGTGGCACGTGGACGAGGACGGCACCGTCGAGGAGAGTCTCACCCGCCATCTGCAGCGTGTGGCCGACTTCTTCGACGAGCCGGCCGGCCAGGTCCTGCTGGCTCTCCTCGGCCATGCCCAGCTGGACAGCGAGACGGCCGCGTCGCTGCGGTCGGGCTTCCTGCGGGAGCAGCGGGAGCGTGACGTGGCCGGCCTGCGCGACCTGCTCGCCCGCGACCAGGATCTCGTCGTCGACGACCGTACGCTCGACCACCTCGTGGACCTGCTGCTCGGCCCGTTGTACTACCGCGTCCTCGTCCTCGGCTCCCCGATCGACAGACAACTGGTGGACACCACGTGCCGCCTGGTCCTCGGACTCGCCCGCGAGCCGTCGGGCTCCTGACCGCACACCGACCGGACGAGCGGCCCCGACGTCTTCGTCGGGGGCCACTCGCACACGACGGTCAGTGCAGGCTTATGCAACCGCTCCTGATCCCCTCGATGACGGCTTCGGTGCGTGACGCCGCGCCCAGCTTGATGAAGATCGAGTGCAGATGGACCTTGACCGTGCGCTCGGAAATGCCGAGCAACCGGGCGACCATTCTGTTGGAGTTTCCCTCTTTCACTCCGTCCAGGACCTGACGCTCCCGCGGAGTCAGCGCCGAGACCGTCCTGGCCTGCGCGCAATCGGACTCCTGCTCGGAATCAAGAGTGGCCGCTAACCCTTCAGAAGCCGGACGGGATGTGCGTGACATGTAATCTCCCCCTGCCGTGCATGGTTATCAACCATCAAGACGTGCACGCGAGCATGATCGCCCACGCAGTCGCATCTTCAACGATTACTCGTCGCGAAACAGTATATGGGCGATACGGAAAACCTTGGAACAAACGTGGGTTACTTCACACGCAAAGGTCACACCCTGAACTTCCCTCACCGTACAGCCGGAAGTGATAATTCCGTTTGACGTATGCGTGCTACACGCATCACTGAACCGGTGGTACAACAATCAATAAGGGGGATCCGGAGGCGGAATACCACCCCGGCTCACGACATTCATTTTCCTCGGGGGAAGTGATCCCATGCTCCTCGAACGCCCTGCACCACCTGCCGCTTCCTTCACTCCAGCCCGAGCCCTGACCTGCCCATAGGCCTCCCCCAGGGCCCCGGAGGGGGCCCATGCCCGCCCACCCACTTTTCCGTCCCTTTACCCAGTCACCCATGACGATCAATTACCAAGAGTTTTCCGGGCCACCCGGTCAGTAATCCCGAAAGGCCGATCCGATCCCTTCGACTTCCAGACAGGAGCCTATCGGAATGTCTTCACGGGTGATATTCCGCGACAACGGATCAGGAAGTCCGCGCACGGTGGATTTCCATCAGACGCTCACCGTGCACCGAGTACGCGGACGCACACGGACGACACCGTGGTCGGCGCCGTTCCCGCGCTCTTCGGCCGGCGGCCCTTTTCGCGACCACGCCTTCTCCGTGTGCGGAATCGTCAGGGCGGAGAGATACCTGCCACAGGCCGAACACCATCGGCACGCTCCGGACCCGTGCGAGATTCCGCTCCTCGAATGCGTGGCCCTCGGTGCGCTGTTCGGATTCACCGGGAGGTCCGAACTCGACCGGGTCTCTCCGGCGCACCGTTCCACCTTCGCCGCGGACGCGGCATTACCCACTCTTTTCCACCGGTACGCATTCCGTCGGGAGCAGCCTTGAGCGGAACCTGTGTCGATGACCCCGGCCAGGACGGCGACCGGGCCCACGAGCTGTCCGGCGCTCCGGTGCCCCCCGTGGACGTGCGGCTGCTGCCGGCCCTGGACGCGCTGCTCCAGGAGGGCAGCGTCACCGGGGCGGCGGAGCGGCTGGCGCTGTCCCCGCCCGCCATGAGCCGGGCCCTGTCCAAGATCCGCCGCGCGCTCGGTGACCCCGTGCTGGTGCGCGCCGGGCGGGGGCTGGTTCCCACGCCTCGGGCGCTGGAGCTCCGGCCGAAGGTGCGGGCCCTGATGCGGGAGGCCGAGGCCCTGCTCACCCCGCGTCGGCAGGAGGATCTCACCCGGGTCACCAGGACCCTGACCATCGTCGCGGACGAGGCCTACGCGGCGGTACTGGCTCCGGCGCTGCTGAACCGGGCGAGCGCGGAAGTGCCGCGCGCCCGGTTCGCGTTCACGGTGGAGACGACCCACGGCAGCGCGCCCCTGCGGGAGGGGACCGTGGACATCGAGGTGGGGGTCATCGACGAGTGCAGCCCGGAACTGCGCATCGAGCCGCTCTTCGACGACCGGTTCGTGGGAGTGGCGCGCTGCGGACATCCGCTGGCGGCCGCAGCCGTGAGCCCGGCGGCGTTCGCGGCGGTACGGCACGTCAGCGTCTCCCGCAGGGGCCGTATGGCAGGCCCGATCGACGGGGCCCTGCACGCGTGCGGGCTGCGCCGGGACGTCATCGCCTCCGTGCCGAGCTACGGCGAGGCGTTACTGATGGTCGCGTCGAGCGATCTGGTGGCCGCGATGCCCCACTCGCTCGCCGCCGGCGCACGGCAGTGCGTGGGCATCGAACTGTTCGACCTTCCCGTGGAGACCGAGCCCATCAGCATCTGCCAGGCCTGGCACCCCCGCCACGAGACCGAGCCCGTCCACGTGTGGCTCCGCCACGCCGTCCGCTCCGCGCTGACCCGGTCAGCGCCCCCGCCCCCGGCCTGCCCCGTCGTTCAGACGCCGCACCGGCCCGTCGAGCAGGACGTCCACGGCCGACGGTGACACCGGCCGGCCCGGCCCGGTGACCGCGCCGACGAGCAGCCGGGCGGCCAGATGGGGAACGATGCCGTCGCGTATCTCGCCGCGGTCGGCGGCGCGCTCCAGCAGCTCCGTCAGCCGCTGGACCACCGCCGCACGGCACACGGCGTCGGGCCCGTGCGGGCTCCGCTCGCCGTCCGGCCCCCAGAAGAGGACGTACCGGCCCGGGTCGGCCGCCGCGGCGCCGGCCAACCCTCGTAACAGCTGAGCGAGTTGGTCGACGGGCCGGTCGTCTCCGGCGGTGCTCGCGGCCAGCAGGGCCCGCACGTCCGCGCGGACCGGCCGCGTGATCGCCCGCAGCAGTTCGGCCTTGCCCGTCACGTGCCGGTACAGCGCCGCCTTGGTGAAGCCGAGGCGTGCGGCGATGTCGCTCATGCTCGTCGCGTCGTAACCCCGCTCGTGGAACAAGGCCGTGGGGGGGCGGGGGGGGGGCGGCCCCCGGCCCGCGGGGGGGGGGGGGGGCCGGGGGG
>NZ_JBEYKR010000176.1:0-13284 GCF_040703535.1 Streptomyces sp. NPDC007346 | reverse complement strand
CCCGGCCCCGCCCCGGACGACCCGGGCTCTCCGGTCGCCCTGCGGAAACCGGACCGCCCCGACGGCTCCGGGAAGCTCCCCGCCGACGGCCCCCGCAAGACCCCCCGCCCCCGCCACCCCTACCGCGCCGCCCTCTCCACCGCCCGCGCCCGCACCGGCCTCGTCCTCGTCGGCGCGGTCGTCCTCGCCGGGCTGCTGGCCCCGCTCGTCGCCGGGCACGGGCCCACCGACCAGAGCGGCCTGAGCCTCGCGGCCGTCGGCACCCCCGGGCACCCGCTCGGCACCGACGACCTCGGCCGCGACCTGCTCAGCCGCGTCCTGTACGGCATCCGCGCCGACCTCGGGATCATCGCCGTCGCCGTCCCCGTCGGCGCGGCCCTCGGCTGCCTGTTCGCCCTGGCGGCGGCAGCGCACCCGGTGCTCGACACCCTCGTCCAGCGGATCTTCGACCTCATCCTGGCCTTCCCGGGGCTGATCCTGGCGCTCGCCGTGACCGCCATCCTCGGCCCCGGCCGGCTCCCTGTCGTCCTGGTCATCGCGCTCGCCGAGATCCCGGCGTTCGGGCGGCTGCTGCGCGGCGGCATCCTCGTCCAGCGGGAGCGGGAGTACGTCACCGCCGCCCGGGTCGGAGGGAGTTCGGGGCCCCGGGTGCTGGTCCGGCACATCCTGCCGAACGCCGCCGACCCGCTCGTCGTGCAGGTCGCCGTCTCGCTGACCGTCGCCGTCTTCATCGAGGGCGCGATGAGCTTCCTCGGGGTGGGCGTCCGGCCGCCGGAGCCCACGCTCGGCTCGGTCCTGAGCCAGTCCATGCCCTATCTCGCCCAGGCCCCGCACTTCGCCGCCGGGCCGCTGATCACCGTGACCGCGCTCGTCCTCGGGCTCTCGCTCATCGCCGAGGCGCTCAACCGGGAGGTACGCCGATGACCGCCCAGCCGATGACCGCCCGGCCGACATCGGCCCGGCCGACATCCGCCCACGAACGGCCCGAAGCGCCGAGGGCCACCCGTGACCTGCTCGAAGTCCGCGACCTGGGCGTGGAGTTCACCGACCCCGACGGCTCGACCCTGCGGGCCGTACGCGGGGTCTCGTTCACCCTGCGCCGGGGCGAGACGCTGGCCGTCGTCGGCGAGTCCGGCTCCGGCAAGTCCACCACCGCCCTCGCGCTGACCCGGATGCTGCCCGGCACCGGGCGCGTCTCGACCGGCTCGGTCCTGCTGGACGGACAGGATCTCGCCGCCGCGAGCGACCAGGAGCTGCGCGCGGTGCGCGGAGCCCGCATCGGCATGATCTTCCAGGACCCGATGACGGCCCTGAACCCGGTGCTGACCGTCGGCCGCCACCTCGACGAGGTGCTCAGAGCGCACGGCGGACGGGACCGGGCCGCGCGCCGGGACCGGGCGGTCGAACTCCTCGACCGGGTCGGTATCCCCGAACCGCACCGCCGCGTCGACGACCACCCGCACCAGTTCTCCGGCGGCCAGCGCCAGCGCATCCTGATCGCGATGGCCCTGGCCGGCGAGCCCGACATCCTGCTCGCCGACGAACCGACGACCGCGCTCGACGCCACCGTCCAGGAACAGATCCTCACCCTCCTCGCCGACCTCAACCGCGAGACGGGCACCGCACTCGTCCTCATCACCCACAACATGGGCGTCGTCGCCCGCTCCTGCGAACGCGTCCTCGTCATGTACGGCGGCACCGTCGTCGAGGACGGCCCCACCGCCGAGGTCCTCACCCGCCCCCGCCACCCCTACACCGCGGGCCTCCTGGCCGCCGTCCCCCGCCTCTCCGCCCCCTCCGGCACCCGGCTCACCGGCATCCCCGGCTCCCCGCCCGACCTCACCCTCCTCGGCGACGGCTGCTCCTTCGCCGACCGCTGCACGCTCGTGGAGGACCGCTGCCGTACGGGGGTGCCCCCGCTGGTCGAGCTGACGGACGGCGTACGGGCGGCCTGCCTGCCCGCCGCCGGGCGCACCGAACCGCTGCCCGCACCCGCCCCGCCCGCCCGCATCGACCGCCCCGCACCCGGGGCCGTGGTCCTGGAGGCGGACGGTCTGCGCAAGACGTACAGGCGGCGCGGGGTGCGCGGGCGCGGGTTCACCGCGCTCGACGGGGTGTCGCTGACGCTGGCCGAGGGGGAGACCCTGGGCATCGTGGGGGAGTCCGGCTCGGGCAAGTCCACCCTGGCCCGGGTCCTGGCCCACGCCCACCCCTGCGACGGCGGCACGGTCAGGCTGCGCGGCCAGGACGTCACCCGGCCCTCGCGGCGCGAGCTGCACGCGGTGCGCCGGCAGATCCAGATGGTGTTCCAGGACCCCTACGCCTCGCTCAACCCCCGGATGACGGTCGGCCAGATCGTCGCCGAACCGCTGATCGCCTTCGGCCTCGGCGACCGGGAGCAGCGGGCGGCCCGGGTCGAGCAGCTCCTCACCCTGGCCGGGCTCGACCCGGCCGTCGCCGACCGGCACCCGCGCTCCTTCTCCGGCGGGCAGCGCCAGCGCATCGGCATCGCCCGCGCGCTCGCCCCCGAGCCGTCCGTCCTGATCTGCGACGAACCCGTCTCCGCGCTCGACGTCTCCGTCCAGGCGCAGATCGTCGGCCTGCTCACCGACCTCCAGCGCGATCTGGGCCTGGCCCTGGTCTTCATCGCCCACGACCTCGCCGTGGTCCGGCAGGTCAGCCACCGCATCGCGGTGATGCACCAGGGCCGGATCGTGGAGAGCGGCAGCGCCGACGACGTCTGCGAGAACCCCCAGGACCCGTACACCCGGGCCCTGTTGGCGGCGGCGCCCGAACCCGTACCCGTAACGCCGGCCGTCCGGATGTCCGAGGTGCTCGCGTGAGCGCCTGCTGCACCCCGGGGCGCGCCTGCACGGGCTCACCGGCCGCCACGGCGCTCCTGCCGCTCCCGGCCGTACGCCGACCGGCCGCCGCCACCGTCGGCGCCTCCAGGATGGTGCAGCTGCCCGGCGGCACCTTCACGATGGGCGACGCCTTCGACGAGGGCTACCTCGCCGACCGGGAGCGGCCGGTACGGGACGTCACCGTGGCGCCCTTCGCCATCGACACCACCGCCGTCTCCAACGCCGACTGGGCGGCCTTCGCGGAGGCCACCGGCTACCGCACCGACGCCGAGCGCTACGGCAGCAGCTACGTCTTCCACCTGCTGCTCCACCCCCAGGCCGCCGGGCGCCACGTCCTCGGCCGGGTGCCCGGCGCCCCCTGGTGGCTCGGCGTCCGTGGCGCGTCCTGGGCCGCGCCGGAAGGGCCGGGCTCCGACCTGGCAGGCCGCGCGGACCACCCGGTCGTCCACATCTCGTACGACGACGCCCTCGCCTACTGCGACTGGACCGGGACCCGGCTGCCCACCGAGGCGGAGTGGGAGTACGCGGCACGCGGCGGCCTGGACGGCGCCCGCTACCCGTGGGGCGACGACTTCACCCCCGGCGGCCGGGAGATGTGCAACACCTGGCTCGGCCGCTTCCCGCACCGCTCGGACCGGCCCGGCGGACGCACGGGCACCGTGCCCGTCACGGCCTACGCGCCCAACGGCTACGGGCTCCACAACACCTCCGGCAACGTCTGGGAGTGGTGCGCCGACGCCTCCGGGCCCGGTGAGCGCGTCATCCGGGGCGGCTCCTACCTCTGCCACGCCTCGTACTGCAACCGCTACCGGGTCGCCGCCCGCTCCCACAACACCCCCGACTCCTCGACCGGCCACGGCGGCTTCCGCCGCGCCCGCGACCTGAAGCCCGACGACGCTGCGGAAGGACGGAACACCGCGTGAAGGCCGTCATGGTCATGTTCGACAGCCTCAACCGGCACCTGCTGCCCCCGTACGGCGCCGACTGGACCCACGCCCCCAACTTCCGCCGCCTGGCGGACCGTACGGTCACCTACGACACCTGCTACGCGGGCTCCATGCCCTGCATGCCGGCCCGCCGCGAACTCCACACCGGCCGCCACAACTTCCTCCACCGGGGCTGGGGTCCGCTGGAACCCTTCGACGACTCGATGCCCGAACTCCTCAAGCGGCACGGCGTCTACACCCACCTCGTCAGCGACCACCAGCACTACTGGGAGGACGGTGGAGCCACCTACCACGGGCGGTACAACTCCTGGGAGTTCTTCCGGGGCCAGGAGGGCGACGCCTGGAAGGGGCAGGTCACCGACCCGGAGATCCCCGACTCCCCGCGCGCCACCCGCAACGACCTCTGGCGCCAGGACTGGGTCAACCGCCAGTACCTGGACACCGAGGCGAAACAGCCGCAGACGCTCACCTTCGACGCGGGCCTGGAGTTCCTGCGGACCAACCACACCGAGGACGACTGGTTCGTCCAGATCGAGACCTTCGACCCGCACGAACCCTTCTTCACCCAGGACCACTACAAGGACCTCTACCCGCACGACTACGACGGCCCGCACTTCGACTGGCCCGACTACAACCGGGTCACCGAGACCAAGGAGCAGGAGCGGCACGCCCGTTACGAGTACGCGGCGCTGCTCTCCATGTGCGACCACTCCCTGGGCCGGGTCCTCGACGCGATGGACGAACACGGGCTGTGGGACGACACGCTGCTGATCGTCTGCACCGACCACGGCTATCTGCTGGGCGAGAAGGGCTGGTGGGCCAAGGTCGTCACCCCCTGGTACAACGAGCTGGTCCACACCCCGCTCTTCGTCCACGACCCGCGCCGCCCCGACCGCGCCGGCACCCGTGACGCGGCCCTCGTGCAGACCATCGACCTGGCCCCGACCCTGCTGGACTTCTTCGGCGCGGAACTCCCGCCGGACATGCGGGGCCGCCCGCTGCGGGAGACAGTCGACGCCCAACAGCCCCGCGAGTCGGCTCTGTTCGGCATGTTCGGCGGACACGTCAACATCACCGACGGCCGGTACGTCTACATGCGCGCGTGCCACGACGACACCAACCAGCCGCTGTACGAGCACACGCTGATGCCCACCCGCATCCGGGGCCGCTTCACCCCCGAGGAGCTGACCGGGCTCACCCTGGCCGAACCCTTCCCGTTCACCAAGGGCGTGCCCACCCTCCGTATCCCGGCCCATCCCTCGCCGCTCCTGGGCCCGCAGCGCTTCGGCACGCTCCTCTTCGACCTGGACACCGACCCGCTCCAAGAGGAGCCGGTCAGCGACACCGCCGTCGAGCTGCGGATGGCCCGGCTGCTGGTGGAGCGGCTGCGCGCCGACGACGCCCCCGCCGACCAGTACACCCGCCTCGGCCTGCCGTACGACCCCGAGGACGTCACCGAGGCCCACCTGCTGGTCGAGGCCCAGCGGGAGCGGGCCGAGGCGGGTCGCCAACCCGCCGCACGCTCCGACGAGTTCACCGAGGGCGCGCTCAACCTCCGCACGCCCCTGGCCGAACTGCTCGCCCAGCCCTCTGCCGCCGACGCGGTCCGCCGCATCGTCCCCGGTCTGCTCGACACCGAGCTGCTCACCGTCCGGGGCGGCTCCACCCTCCTCCAGATCGCGGCCTTCACGGGCCACCCCGGACGCGCACAACTCACGGCGCTCGCCGACGAACTGGCCCGCCTCTTCCCCGCACCAGACCACCACCCCAGCCACGACGGAGAGCCCAGCCGATGACCACCGACCCCACCCGCCGCGACCCCTACGACGGCTTCCCCGGCCGGATCGGCCGCACCTTCGCCGAGTCGGAGCCGTCCTGGCCGCCGCGCACCGCCCCCGGCGAGAAGGCCCCCAACATCGTGGTCGTCCTCGTCGACGACATGGGCTACAGCGACATCGGCCCGTTCGGATCCGAGATCGCCACACCGACGCTCGACACCCTGGCCGACGAGGGCGTCCGGCTCACCAACTACCACACCATGCCGCTCTGCTCCCCGGCCCGCGCCGCCCTGCTCACCGGCCTCAACCCGCACCGCGTCGGCTACGCCATGGTCGCCAACTCCGACCCGGGCTTCCCCGGTTACGGCATGGAGATCGCCGACGACATCCCCACCCTCGCCGAACTGCTCCACGACACCGGCTACGCCACCTACGCGGTCGGCAAATGGCACCTGGTCCGCGACTCCGCCTCCAACGCGGCCGACGACCGGGACAACTGGCCGCTGAACAAGGGCTTCGACCAGTATTACGGCGTCCTGGAAGGGCTCACCAGTCTCTTCCACCCGCACCAGCTCGTCCGCGACAACAGCCCCCTGGACATCGACGAGTTCGCGGACGACTACTACTACACCGACGACATCACCGACCAGGCGATCTCCATGGTGAAGTCGCTCCGCGCGCACGACCCCGACAAGCCGTTCTTCCTCTACCTCGCCCACAACGCCGTCCACGGCCCGTTGCAGGCCAAGGCCGAGGACATCGCCCGCCACCAGGGCCGCTACGACGAGGGCTGGGACGTCCTGCGCGAGCGCCGCTTCGCCGCCCAGCTCGCCGCCGGGCTCCTGTCGCCCGGCACTCAGCTGCCCGACCGCAACAGCGAGGCCGGACTCGACGTTCCCGCCTGGGACAGCCTCACCCAGGAGCAACAGAAGCTGTACGCCCGGTACATGGAGGTCTACGCGGCGCTCGTCGACAACATCGACCAGAACCTGGCCCGGCTCACCGACACCCTCGAAGCGCTCGGCGAACTCGACAACACCATCATCGTCTTCACCTCCGACAACGGCGGCACCGGCGAGGGCGGCGCCGAGGGCACCCGCTCCTACTTCAGCCGCTTCGTCCACCACCCCGCCCTCCCCGGCGACTGGACCCCCGACGTCGACCGCGACCCCGAACTCATCGGCGGCCCCCGCAGCCTGGTCCACTACCCGCGCGGCTGGGGCATGGCCTCCAACACCCCCTTCCGGCTCTACAAGGGCCACACGTACGCCGGAGGGGTCCGCGTCCCGTTCGTCCTGTCCTGGCCCAGGGGCGCCCGCGAAGGGCTGCTCGCCCCCGGGGTGCGCACCCAGTACCAGTACGTCACCGACATCGCCCCCACCCTGCTCCGGCTGGCCGGCCTCGAACGCCCGGCCGAGCGGCGCGGGACCACCCTCCAGGAGCCGGACGGCATCAGCTTCACGCCCGTGCTCGCCGACCCGGACCACGCCTCCACCCACCCCGAGCAGTACTGCGAGATGACCGGCAACCGCAGCTACTACCGCGACGGCCACAAGCTCGTCACCCTCCACCGCCCCGGCACCCCCTACGACGACTCCGAATGGGCGCTGTACGACATCCGCACCGACCCCACCGAGATCCACGACCTCGCCGCCGAACGCCCCGATCTGGTCAAGGAGTTGTCCGAGGCATGGGAGGCGGCCGCTTGGCGCGACGGAGTCTTTCCGCTCCCCGACGGCAGCGGCGCCCTCGCCCGCCGCAACCCCGCCGAACAGCGCCTGACCCGCCCCCTGACCCTGCTGCCCGGCACCCCGGAACTGGAGCGCTACCGCTCCTCCCGGCTGGTCTCCCTGCGCTCCTTCGAGATCACCGTCGTCGTCGACGAGGCGGGGGAGGGGGTGCTCGTCTCCCACGGCGACCAGGGCGGCGGCTACAGCCTGTACGTCGAGGACGGGCGGCTGCACCTCGCGTACAACGAGTACGGCGTCCTCCACGAGACCGACGCCGGCCCGCTCGCGCCCGGCGCCCACGTCATCGCCCTCACCGCCACGGCCCAGAAGGGGCTGCGCTGGTCGTTCACGGTCAGCGTCGACGGCGAGGTGCGGGCCACCCCGCCCAGCGTCCACCAGCTCATCGGCATGGCCCCGTTCCAGGGCATCAGCGTCGGCATCGACCGCAAGTCCCCGGTCTCCTGGCCGCTGTTCGAACGCCACCGCTCGTTCCGCTACGGGGGCGTCCTGCGCTCGGTCACCTACACCCCCGGGGAGCCCGGCCCCGACTCCCCGCAGGCGGTGGCCGCCGCGCTCAAGGAGGCGGCGGCGGCCTTCGAGTGAGGCACCCGCGGCCCTGAGACGCACGGTGGCCGCCCCCGAGGAGACAGGGGCGGCCACCGACAGGGACGGACCGGGCCTCAGCCCACGTACGCCCCGCTCGCCGTCAGCCGCAGGGCCGTGTCGATCAGCGGGACGTGGCTGAACGCCTGCGGGAAGTTCCCCACCTGGCGCTGGAGGTTGGAGTCCCACTCCTCGGCCAGCAGGCCCAGGTCGTTGCGGAGCGACAGCAGCTTCTCGAACAGCTGGCGCGCCTCGTCGACCCGGCCGATCATCGCGAGGTCGTCGGCCATCCAGAACGAGCAGGCCAGGAACGCGCCCTCGTCACCCGCCAGGCCGTCGACGCCCGCCTCCTCGCCCCCGGTGGGGTAGCGCAGGATGAAGCCGTCCTCCGTGGACAGCTCCCGCTGGATCGCCTCGATCGTGCCGATGACCCTCTTGTCGTCCGGCGGCAGGAAGCCCATCTGCGGGATGAGCAGCAGGGAGGCGTCCAGCTCCTTCGACCCGTAGGACTGGGTGAAGGTGTTGCGCTCCTTGTCGTAGCCCCGGTCGCAGACGTCCCGGTGGATGTCGTCGCGCAGCTGGTACCACCGCTCCAGCGGACCCTCCACGTCGCCGGACTCGACGAGCTTGATCGTCCGGTCGACCGCGACCCACGCCATCACCTTCGAGTGCACGAAGTGCCGACGCGGCCCGCGCACCTCCCAGATGCCCTCGTCCGGCTCCTCCCAGTGCTTCTCCAGGTACTCGATCAGCTTGAGCTGGAGGCCCATCGCGTAGTCGTTGCGGGTCAGCCCTGTCATGTGCGCCAGATGCAGCGCCTCGGTGACCTCGCCGTACACATCGAGCTGGAGCTGGTTGGCCGCGCCGTTGCCGACCCGGACCGGGCCGGAGTTCTCGTAACCGGGCAGCCAGTCCAGCTCCGCCTCGCCCAGCTCGCGCTCGCCGGCGATGCCGTACATGATCTGGAGGTTCTCCGGGTCGCCCGCCACCGCCCGCAGCAGCCACTCACGCCACGCTCGGGCCTCCTCCCGGTAGCCGGTGCGCAGCAGCGAGGAGAGGGTGATCGCGGCGTCCCGCAGCCAGGTGTAGCGGTAGTCCCAGTTCCGTACGCCCCCGATCTCCTCGGGCAGGGAGGTGGTCGGCGCGGCGACGATGCCGCCGGTCGGCGCGTAGGTGAGGGCCTTGAGGGTGATCAGGGAGCGGACGACCGCCTCCCGGTAGGGCCCGTGGTACGTGCACTGCTCGACCCATTCGCGCCAGAACAGCTCCGTCGCCTCCAGCGACCCCTCCGGGTCGGGGAGCGCGGGCGGTTCACGGTGCGAGGGCTGCCAGCTGATCGTGAAGGCCACCCGGTCGCCGGGGCCCACGGTGAAGTCGGAGTAGGTGGTCAGGTTCTTGCCGTAGGTGTCGGCCTGGGTGTCCAGCCAGACGGAGTCCGGCCCGGCGACGGCGACCGTACGGCCGTCGACCTTGTGCACCCAGGGCGTCACCCGGCCGTAGCTGAACCGCATCCGCAGTTCCGAGCGCATCGGCACCCGGCCGCTGACGCCCTCCACGATCCGGATGAGCTGCGGTGCCCCGTCTCGCGGTGGCATGAAATCGGTCACCCGTACGGTGCCGCGCGGAGTGTCCCACTCCGATTCCAGGATGAGGGAGTCACCGCGATAGCGGCGCCGGTCCGCGGAGAGCGGCTCGGCCCCTTCCGGCCTCGCGGGACCCAGGCGCCAGAAGCCGTGCTCCTCGGTGCCCAGCAGTCCCGCGAAGACGGCATGTGAATCGAAGCGGGGAAGGCACAGCCAGTCCGCCGTACCGTCCCGGCAGACCAGGGCAGCGGTCTGCATGTCTCCGATGAGTGCGTAATCCTCGATGCGCCCGGCCACGTGCGTCTCCAGTCGAACGGCCATGTCGCCCCGTCCGGGGCGCTTACTGGGGTCTAAGGGGTGTCGTGCCGATCATGCCGGGCTCGCGGGTCCGGCACCGCACCTCGCGGCGTTGTCGTCGGTCCCCATGGCTCCGCCATGGCTCCGCCATGGCTCCCTCCTCCGCCTTGCGGCGCACGGCACCGGGCCCCGCTCCCTGATCCGGCCTGACCGGCACGACACCCCCTGGGGGTCATAGGGCCTTTCACCCTGGAGGAACCGACGAGTTCCTGTACCGGTAGCGGGCCCAAAACGGTGCCGCCGCCCGGCCGTCTCGGCAGCGAGTGTCCGAGCAGGATACGACGCGGTACGAAGATCCGCGCGACGGTCTCCGCAACATCTCTGAGCTGATCGGGTGGGACGTGCGACGACTGGGGTGATGGTGTGACGGCCCTGTGCAGGGTGTGGCCGGAAGCAGCCTCCCCCCGTCGCTGTTACCCTGGTAGCCCGTGGACCGGTGGTCGTTCGCGACAGCGGACGAGGCCCCCGAACCGCAGCGACGGCGCCCCCGGAATCTCCGGTGGGGCGACCGGTACGCACCTCACAACCGCGACCACGGGAGCCCCCTTTGGCTATGCAGCCCACATCCACGACGACCAAGCACATCTTCGTCACCGGGGGTGTCGCCTCCTCCCTCGGCAAGGGTCTGACTGCCTCCAGCCTGGGTGCCCTGCTCAAGGCGCGTGGCCTGCGGGTCACCATGCAGAAGCTCGACCCCTACCTCAACGTCGACCCCGGCACGATGAACCCCTTCCAGCACGGCGAGGTGTTCGTCACCAACGACGGCGCCGAGACCGACCTGGACATCGGCCACTACGAGCGCTTCCTCGACGTGGACCTCGACGGCTCCGCCAACGTGACCACCGGCCAGATCTACTCGCAGGTCATCGCCAAGGAGCGGCGCGGCGAGTACCTGGGCGACACCGTCCAGGTCATCCCGCACATCACCAACGAGATCAAGCACCGCATCCGCCGCATGGCCACCGACGACGTGGACGTCGTCATCACCGAGGTCGGCGGCACGGTCGGCGACATCGAGTCGCTGCCCTTCCTGGAGACCGTCCGCCAGGTCCGCCACGAGGTCGGCCGGGACAACGTCTTCGTCGTGCACATCTCGCTGCTGCCCTACATCGGCCCCTCCGGCGAGCTGAAGACCAAGCCGACCCAGCACTCCGTCGCCGCCCTGCGCAACATCGGTATTCAGCCGGATGCGATCGTGCTGCGCGCCGACCGCGAGGTCCCGACCGCCATCAAGCGCAAGATCTCGCTGATGTGCGACGTCGACGAGACCGCCGTGGTGGCCTGCCCGGACGCCCGGTCGATCTACGACATCCCCAAGGTGCTGCACACCGAGGGCCTGGACGCCTACGTCGTCCGCAAGCTCGACCTGCCCTTCCGGGACGTCGACTGGACCACCTGGGACGACCTCCTGGACCGCGTCCACAACCCCGACCACGAGGTCACCGTCGCGCTGGTCGGCAAGTACATCGACCTGCCCGACGCCTACCTCTCGGTCACCGAGGCCATCCGCGCCGGCGGTTTCGCCAACAAGGCCCGGGTCAAGGTCAAGTGGGTCACCTCCGACGACTGCCGCACCGCGGCCGGTGCCGCCGAGCACCTGGGCGACGTCGACGCGATCTGCGTCCCCGGCGGCTTCGGGGAGCGCGGGGTCGACGGCAAGGTCGGCGCCATCCGCTACGCCCGCGAGAACAAGGTCCCGCTGCTCGGCCTCTGCCTCGGTCTCCAGTGCATCGTGATCGAGGCGGCCCGCTCGCTGGCCGAGATCCCCGACGCCAACTCCACCGAGTTCGACGCCGCCACCTCCCACCCGGTCATCTCGACCATGGAGGAGCAGCTCGCCTACGTCGAGGGCGCCGGCGACCTGGGCGGCACGATGCGGCTGGGCCTCTACCCGGCCAAGCTCGCCGAGGGCTCCCTGGTGCGCGAGGCGTACGCGGGCGAGCCGTACGTCGAGGAGCGCCACCGCCACCGCTACGAGGTCAACAACGCCTACCGCGGTGAGCTGGAGAAGAAGGCCGGACTGGTCTTCTCCGGCACCTCCCCGGACAACAAGCTCGTCGAGTACGTCGAGTACCCGCGCGAGGTCCACCCCTACCTGGTCGCCACCCAGGCCCACCCGGAGCTGCGCTCCCGCCCGACCCGCCCGCACCCGCTCTTCGCGGGCCTGGTGAAGGCGGCCGTCGCGCGCAAGGTCGGCGCGGCCGAGTAGTTCCGAGGCATTACGGTTGACCGGGGCACGGATCCTTGACGGTGCGTGCCCCGGTTTCTCGTTCTGTACGTGGGAGGACGCACATGGGTATCCAGGACACGCCCGAGGAGTGGCAGGTCACCGCGACCACCACCCCCTTCACCGGCAACAAGACCAGCGTCCGCACCGACCAGGTGGTCATGCCCGACGGCTCGGTCCACGGCCGTGACTACCAGGTCCACCCCGGCTCCGTCGCGATCCTCGCGATCGACGAGGACGGCCGGGTCATCGTCGTACGCCAGTACCGCCACCCGGTACGCCAGCGGCTCTGGGAGATCCCCGCCGGACTGCTCGACGTCCCCGGTGAGAACCCCCTGCACGCCGCCCAGCGCGAGCTGTACGAGGAGGCGCACGTCAAGGCCGAGGAGTGGCGGGTGCTGACCGACGTCTACACCACGCCCGGCGGCTGCGACGAGGCCGTACGGATCTTCCTGGCCCGTGGCCTCTCCGACGCGGAGGGCGAGCGGTTCGCGGTCTCCGAGGAGGAGGCCGACATGGAGCAGGCCCGTATCCCGCTGCCCGAGCTGGTGCGTTCGGTGATCGCGGGGGACCTGCACAACAACTGCCTGGCCGTCGGGGTGCTCGCGCTCACCGCCGTCCTCGCGGGCGACGGCGTCGACTCGCTGCGGCCCGCCGAGGCGCCCTGGCCGGCCCGCCCGTTCGAGGCCTGACGGCCCGTCCGCTCCCTTCTTCTTCTCCTCCTCCTTCGGCGCTTCCTCCACTCCCTCCTCCGGTCGGACGATCATAAAAAATGCTGATCCGATCGGGGGATGTTCTTCCTGGCTCCGCCCCGCTCCGCAGTGATCCACACCACCGCTGAACTACGCTCGAAAGGCACCCGACCGGAGTTCCGGCGGGCACCGCGTGCAGCGAAGTGGAGCGTGGCTCGTGACCGATCAGGCGGTGGACACCAGCGGCCCGGCCGAGGCTGCGGGGACCGAGGAGCCGTCCGGCGCCGCCCCGCCCCGATTCTTCGGCCGGGAACGCGAGTTGAAGGCCCTGCGGGCGGACATCGAGCGCGCCGGACTGGACACCCTGGCCGGCCGCAAGACCCCCCGCGCCCGGGTCCTGCTCATCGCGGGCCGCCCCGGCTCGGGCCGCAGCGCGCTCGCCGCCGAACTCGCGGGCGCCCTCACCGGTACGGGCACGGTCCCGGGCCCCGACGCGTCGGGGC
>NZ_JBEYKR010000175.1:0-13350 GCF_040703535.1 Streptomyces sp. NPDC007346 | reverse complement strand
TCGTGGTCGCCGGGCCGCAGCAGGGCCCGGAGCCGGTCGGCCGCCGCCTCGATCTGCCACACCCCGGGGGGGGGGGGGGCCACCCCCATGTCCCGGTGTCCCGGTGTCCGGGCAGGAAGGTCAGCCGAGCGAGCGGACCGGGAGCAGACAGTGGGCGGCGGTGCGGACGACCTCTTCGTTCGCCGCGAAGGCCCGCAGCTGGTCCTCGCTGACCGGCTGCCCCGGAACGGCCTCCGGCCACGGGGTCGTGGCGAACATGCCGTACACCTGGCCCTGGCCCAGGGCGGCCGCGAGCCATTCCTCGGGGGCGGGGTACTGCGCCTTGAGGTGAGGCAGCGTCAGGACGGCCTGGCCCGCCTGGACGAGGAGCTTGGCCTGGATGCCCGGGGTCTCGCCCGCGTCCTGGATCGGGCCGCCGACCTGGAGGCCCGCCCGCTCCAGCGCGATGCGCAGCGCGTTCCGGCCGACTTCCGGACCGCCCTGGCCGTCGCCCAGCGAGTAGGCGAGGAGGTAGGCGGTGTCCTGGTCGGCGCCGGGCTGCCGACTGCTCCAGCCGATCAGGGTCTGGGTGCCCAACTGGGCCGGTGTGAAGGTGTCGGTGGAGGTCTGAGGTGTGGTCATGACCGGCACCCTAACGGCCCCGGACCGGCCGCTATGCATGCGTATCACCCGATCGAGGGAGATTAGGGAAATCGCAGGGTAACCCCGGCGCGGGTGCCGGAAAACCTGTTGACGCCGCCGGGAGCGGCGGGGCTAAGGTGAGCCGCGTCGGACCCGAGGGGCCGGCCCGAGGAATCAGCCCGAGGAACCAGGAGGTGAGGACATTGATGACTGTCGTTGCGATGGGCACTGCCCACGACCAGAAGAGCATCGTTCTCACCCCCGTGGCCACCGGCTGACCCACATCACGTACCTCCCGCGCCGAGCGCGCGGTGCCGGGGCCACCCTGTGAAGGGTTTCCCTTGTCTTTCTCGTTTCTTCCGGTTCCGTCCTCCTCGCACCCGCTGGCTCCGTACGGCTGGGACGACGACTGGGCGGCCGCCTTCTCCCCCTACGCCGACCAGGGCCTCGTGCCGGGCCGTGTGGTGCGGGTGGACCGTGGTCGGTGCGACCTGATCACCGCCGACGGTCCGGTGCACGCCGACACCGCGTTCGTGGTGCCGCGCGACCCCATGCGGGTCGTCTGCACCGGTGACTGGGCGGCGCTCGACGCGGACGGCGACCCGCGGTTCGTCCGTACGCTGCTGCCGCGCCGTACCGCCTTCGTCCGCTCCACCTCCTCGCAGCGGTCCGAGGGGCAGGTGCTGGCCACCAACATCGACCACATCGTCATCTGCGTCTCGCTCGCCGTCGAGCTGGACCTCGGCCGGATCGAGCGCTTCCTCGCGCTCGCCCTGTCCAGCTCCGACGGCGCCGCGCTGCTGGGCGACGGATACGGCCACGGCCGGTACCGCCCCGAGCCGGTCGTCCTGCTCACCAAGGCCGACCTGGTGCCCGACGCGGTCACCCTCTCCCACCTCGTCCAGGACATCGAGGCCATCGCCCCCGGAGTCCAGGTGCTCCCCGTCAGCTCCGCCACCGGCGAGGGGCTCGACGTGTTCGGTGCCGTCGTCTCCGGCGGTACGAGCGTGCTGCTGGGCATCTCCGGCGCCGGCAAGTCCACCCTCGCCAACACCCTGCTCGGCAGGGACGTGATGGAGGTACAGGCCGCCCGGGACGTCGACGGCAAGGGCCGGCACACCACCACGACCCGCAACCTCCTCGTCCTGCCGCAGGGGGGCGTCCTCATCGACACCCCCGGGCTGCGTGGGGTGGGCCTCTTCGACGCCGGGAGCGGGGTCGGCGAGCTCTTCGCCGAGGTCGAGGAGCTGGCCGCCCGGTGCCGGTTCCACGACTGCGCCCACCGGAGCGAGCCCGGGTGCGCGGTCCTCGGCGCACTGGAGGACGGCACCCTGCCCGAGCGGCGGCTGGAGAGCTACCGCAAGCTGCTGCGCGAGAACCAGCGGATCGTCGCCAAGACCGACGCCCGGGTGCGCTCGGAGATGCTGAAGGACTGGAAGCGCAAGGGCGCCGAGGGGCGCGCGGCCGTGCAGGCCAAGCGCGGCCGGGTGCGGTAGCCGCCGGGGCCGGGGGCTCGACGTCCGAAAACCGCGAGTGCGGCAGCGCGGGCTGCCGCACACTGGACGGTGTGATGGACGAACGGACCAGGTACGAGGCGGTGAGCAGCCGCGACGCACGGTTCGACGGCGCCTTCTTCTTCGCCGTCGTGACCACCGGCATCTACTGCCGGCCGAGCTGCCCCGCCGTCACCCCCCGACGCGCCAACGTGCGCTTCTACCCGACCGCCGCGGCCGCCCAGGCGGGCGGCTTCCGGGCCTGCCGGCGCTGCCGCCCCGACGCCGTGCCCGGCTCGGCCGAGTGGAACGTACGCGCCGACGTCGTCGGCCGGGCCATGCGGCTGATCGGCGACGGCGTGGTGGACCGCGAAGGCGTCCCCGGACTCGCCGGACGGCTCGGCTACAGCGCCCGGCAGGTCCAGCGCCAGCTCAACGCCGAGCTGGGCGCGGGACCCGTCGCGCTCGCCCGCGCCCAGCGCTCCCACACCGCCCGGGTGCTCCTCCAGACCACCGGGCTGCCGGTCACCGAGATCGCCTTCGCCTCCGGCTTCGCCAGCGTCCGCCAGTTCAACGACACCATCCGCCGGATCTACGCCCGCACCCCCAGCGCCCTGCGCGCGGAGGCCGGGACCGGGCTCGGCGGCGGCCGGGGTACGGGGCTGCGCGCCGGGATCCCGCTGCGGCTCGCCCACCGGGGCCCGTACGCCGACAGGGCCCTGTTCGACCTGCTCGGGGAGCGGGCCGTGGCCCGGGTCGAGGAGCTGGCCGGGCCGCCGGGGCGCCGCACCTACCGGCGTACGCTGCGGCTGCCGTACGGGAGCGGGATCGCCGCCGTCGACGAGGCTTCCCCCGGCCCGTGGCTGGAGGCCCGGATCCACCTCACCGACCTGCGCGACCTGACCACCGCCGTACAGCGGCTGCGGCGCCTGTTCGACCTGGACGCCGATCCGTACGCCGTCGACGAGGCCCTGGCGGCCGACCTCCGGCTCGCCCCGCTCGTCGCCGCCCGCCCCGGGCTGCGCTCACCGGGAGCGGCGGACCCGGAGGAGGAGGCCGTACGGGCGCTGGTGGGGCGGGAGCGCGCCGAGGAGCTGGTCGAGCGGTACGGGAAGGTGCTGGACGTGCCGTGCGGCGCGCTCAGCCATGTCTTCCCCGAGCCGGGCGTCCTGGCCGGGGCGGTCACGGAACCCGCCCTGCGGGCCCTGGCCGCCGCGCTCGCCGACGGGCGGCTGCGGCTGGACGCGGGGGCCGACCGGGAGGAGGCGGAACGGACGCTGGGCGCGCTGCCCGGGGTGGACGGCCCGACCGCCGCGCTGATCCGGATGCGGGCACTGGGGGACCCGGACGTGGACCCGTACGGGACACCGGGGGCCGAGCGGTGGCGGCCGTGGCGCTCGTACGCCGTACGCCACCTGGAGACGGCCGCGCGTTGCGCGGGGACCGGGGTGCGGCGCTGAGCACCGGTTGTGCGGTGTTGGGCGTCGGCTGTGCGTTGCGTGGAGGGCGGTGGAGGCTGGCGTGCGGTGTTGGGTGCTGGTTGTGCGTTGTGTGGAGGCCCGGCGTACGGAACTGGGCACCGCCGCACGCCGGGCGGAGACCGTCCAACGGTGTCGGGCGCGGGGGGAGGACCCGGTCCGCCGGTCAGCCCCAGAGCAGCGCGCCCAGCCAGGCGCCCGCCACCAGCAGACAGGCGAACAGCTCCACCAGCACCGCGTAGCCCGTCGCCCGCATCACCGAGCGCACCGACGTCCAGCCCGCCCCGCGACTGCCCAGCCGCAGCCGCTCCGCCCCGTAGATCGCCCCCACGAACCCGGCGACGCCGCCCACCACCGGCACCACGAAGAACCCCAGGATCCCCGCGACCCCGCCGATCAGCACCGTCCGGCGGGGCGCGCCCGACTCACCCGGGCGGCGCGGCGGCAGCAGCGGCTTCAGGGCCTGGTTCAACAGCAGCAGGGCCGTTGCGCCGATCAGTACGCCCCAGGCCGTCGGGGTCATGTCCGTCAGCGCCCACCACAGCACCGCCGCCCAGACGATCGCCTGGCCCGGTACGCCCGGCACCAGGACCCCGACCAGGCCCAGCAGCATGACCAGGGCCACGGCGACGAGCTGCCACACACTCATCCGACCAGCCTGCCGGAGAGCGCACCGCTCCGCCCGTCAGCGCACCTCCGCGACCTGCGCCGATGACGTCCCCGGCGGCCCCGAACGGGCGACCCAGCCCCGCTCGTAGGCATGCCAGCCCAGCTGGAGGCGGGTGGAGACGCCGGTCAGCTCCATCAGCCCCTTGACCCGGCGCTGCACGGTCCGCAGTCCCAGCTCCAGCTGTTTGGCCACGCTCGCGTCGGTCAGCCCGGCCAGCAGCAGCGACAGGATCTCCAGGTCCGTCGGATCGGGCCCGGCGACGTCCTCGCGCACCCCGCAACCGCCCTCGCCCAGCCGGAGCGGCACGGCCTGCCGCCACACCGCCTCGAAGAGGCCCACGAGCGACTCCAGCAGCCCGCTGGCGTGCACGACCAGGGCGGTGGGCTCGGTGCCCCGCCCGGTCAGCGGCACCATCGCCGTGGCCCCGTCGGCGATCAGGAGCTTCGCCGGCACCCGGTCGACCACCCGGCACTGTTCGTCCCGGCCCAGTGCGGCCGACAGCTCCAGGACCCCCGAGGGCAGCGACAGCACCCCGCGCTCGACGACCACCCGGCAGGCGGCCCTGTTCGAGGCCGCCCACGCCCCGGACCCGTTCTCCATCCCGGTCACCGCGATCGGCCCGCCGGTGACCAGGGCGCACACCTCGGACGCGGCTCCCAGCCGCAGCTGGTGGAAGCGCCGGCCGACCGCCGCCGCCCCGGTCACCACCTCCACCAGATCGTGCACCTCGGGCTCGCTCGCCTCCGCCCGGTACTCCTCGGCCAGCAGCGCGGACGCCCGCTCCGCCTGCTCCAGCTCGTGGCGCTGCCGGCTCAGCAGGGCCCCGAGCGCCATCCCGGGCGGAGCCGCCACCCAGCGGCCCGGACGGGCCGAGGACCGCGCGGCCAGGCCCTGTTGCTCCAGCCGCCGCAGCACCCGTTCGGCGTCCGCCTCCGGCAGGGACAGCCGGTGCGCGAGATCGGGGAGTTCCGCCGCTCCCGCCGCCACCAGCGCGCGGTACACGGCTTCCTGCCTCTCGTCGAGACCTATGGCCCCCAGCATTCCCCGACCCTCCCCGGGTGTGGTGATCGCGCGTCGCAGCGCCCGTTCCGGCCGGCCGGCCGCGGCGGAGAAGGGCCACGGCGTGAACCCGCCGCGCACATCATCCCTTGTACCCCTGGTCACTCGGCCAGAGCGGTGCCACCGCAACATCGACAACCTTCGGGATACGGCCTCTTCGGCCGCCTCGTTCCGAACGGTCCGAGGAGCCCCTTCCGGCCGCTGAACCGGTCACCCGGTGATCACACGGACCTCGTGCGCGGGCCACTTTTTCCCGATGCCCCGTTTTCGGGCGGGCCTCGCGGTGGACAATAGGGGCATGAGTCAGCAGGGGGAGAAGCCCGCCGCCCATGAGGACGACTGGTGGCGGAAGCTGTACGACGAGACCGCGCCGGACACCGGTCCGAGCAGCGCGCCCGACAGCCTCGACGACCGCTTCGACTCGGTGTCGGACACGGTGAGCATGGCGGTGGGTCACCAGCGGGATTCCGGCCGGGGGTCCGGCGAGGAGCCCGGCCGGGAGTCCGGCGAGAAGACGGTCGAGGACGCCTATGCGTGGCCGGACCAGGACCAGGACCAGGACCAGGACCAGGACCAGGACCAGGACTGGGACCTGGACCCCGAGCTGAGACCGGACTCCGCTCCCGAGGCACAGCCCGAGCCCGGACCGCGGCCGGAGGACCGGCCGACGGACCGGCCGACGGATCGGCCGACGGAGCTGAGACCGGACCCCCGCACGGCCTGGGAGCCGTACCGGGAGCGGGCGCTGCGCGAGGAGCCGACGCCGGAGCAGACGTCGTCCCAGAAGCCGAAGCCGAAGCCGACGCCGGAGCACGCGTCGTATCAGAGCCCGACGCCGAAGCCGAAGCCGGAGCACGCGTCGTACCAGGAGCCGACCCCGACGCCGAAGCCGTCCCCCACCACCCCCACCACCCCCGCCGCCGTCCCCGCCCCCCGCGACACCGTCTTCCCGGCCCCTTGGGAAGCCCCCACAGGCCCCTCCGGCCCGCGCACCTTCGTCGTGCCGAAGCCGCCGGAGCCGCCGGAGCCCGAGCCGGCGGACGCCGAACCCGGCACCGCACCCGGCGCGCCGCACGGACTCCCTCCGGACTGGGCCGCGAGCGATGCTCCGGCCGACGACGCCGGCGGCCTGCGGACCCTCGTCGGCCATCTCGGGGACCGGCCGCCCACCTACGACGCCGAGCCCGCCGCCCTGCCCGCCGCCACCTCGGAGAACCTGGACGACCTGGTCCCCGACACCGTGCTGGACGGCGCCCGGTACGGGACGTACACCCTGCGCGCCTCCTCCGTCCGGGGTGACTCCGCCCGGTTCCGCGGCGAGCCCCGGCGCGACGCGCTGCTCACCGCCCGGTTCGGGGCGGCCGAGAGCGCCCTCGTGCTCGTCGCCGTGGCCGGAGGTGTGCGGGCCGGCGAGGGGGCGCACCTCGCGGCGGCCGACGCCTGCCGGTGGATCGGCGGGGCCGTGGCCCGCAGCCACGCCCGGCTCTCCGAGGACATAAGGGCGGGCCGCCGGGCCGACCTGAAATCGGGGCTCCACCGCCTCACCGACCGTACGTACGGCAAACTCCGGGCCCGCGCCGCCGAACTCGGCCTCGAACCGGGGGAGTACACCACGAGCCTGCGGTGTCTGCTGCTCCCCGCCGACCCCGACTGCCGTACCCGGGTCTTCTTCGGCGTCGGCAGCGGCGGCCTGTTCCGGCTCCGCGACGGGGCCTGGCAGGACCTGGAGCCCGTGGTTCCGGAGCGGCACCCCTCCTCAGGAGGAGCAGGCGGCGGCGCGAGCGAGGAGGGGCCGGACGGCGACCGGCTGACCATGGACCTCCAGATCACGACGCCCCCGTCCCCGTACGGCGACGACCCCGCCCCGCCGCCCGCCGAACTCTTCCGCTTCCGGGCCTCCGTGGCGCGTCCGGGCGACACGCTGCTGCTGTGCAGCAACGGGCTGGCCGAGCCGATGCGCGGTGAACCGGAGCTTCCCGCCGAGCTCGCCGAGCGCTGGGGCCCGCCGGGACCGCCCGGACTGCCCGCCTTCCTCGCCGACACGCAGCTCCGGATCAAGGGGTACGCCGACGACCGTACCTGCGCGGCCGTCTGGGAGGCGTAACCGCGCACGCCATGGGTTGATGGACTCCGGAGGCCGTACGTCCGGCCGATGTTTCGGCCTCCGGAGTCCGGACAACCGACAGTGCACGGAGCACGGGCAAGCGAAGGGTGCGCACCCATGGCCAAGCAGAACGTGGCGGAGCAGTTCGTCGACATCCTCGCCAGGGCGGGCGTCAAGCGTCTGTACGGCGTCGTCGGCGACAGCCTGAACCCCGTCGTGGACGCCATTCGGCGTAACTCGGCCATCGACTGGATCCATGTCCGGCACGAGGAGACCGCCGCCTTCGCGGCCGGGGCCGAGGCCCAGATCACCGGCTCCCTGGCGGCCTGCGCCGGCTCCTGCGGGCCGGGCAACCTGCACCTCATCAACGGCCTGTACGACGCGCACCGCTCGATGGCCCCGGTCCTCGCCCTCGCCTCGCACATTCCCTCCAGCGAGATCGGGCTCGGCTACTTCCAGGCGACCCATCCGGAGCTGCTCTTCCAGGAGTGCTCCCACTACAACGAGATGATCTCCAGCCCGGAGCAGATGCCGCGCCTCCTCCAGACGGCCATCCAGCACGCGATCGGCCGCGGTGGGGTCGGTGTCGTGACGATGCCGGGCGACATCGCCTCCAGGACCGCCCCGGAGAAGACCGTCGAGCACGCTCTCGTCACCTCACGGCCCACCGTCCGTCCCGGCGACGACGAGATCGACAAGCTCTGCCGGATGGTGGACGAGGCCGAACGGGTGACGCTGTTCTGCGGCAGTGGCACCGCGGGCGCGCACGCCGAGGTGATGGAGTTCGCCGAGAAGGTGAAGTCCCCGGTCGGGCACGCGCTGCGCGGCAAGGAGTGGATCCAGTACGACAACCCGTACGACGTCGGGATGAGCGGGCTGCTCGGCTACGGTGCCGCGTACGAGGCGACCCACGAGTGCGACCTGCTGATCCTGCTCGGCACGGACTTCCCGTACAACGCGTTCCTCCCGGACGACGTGAAGATCGTCCAGGTCGATGTGCGCCCCGAGCACCTGGGCCGGCGCACCAAGCTGGATCTCGCGGTGTGGGGCGATGTGCGCGAGACGCTGCGCTGTCTGACGCCCCGGGTGAAGCCGAAGAGCAACCGCAAGTTCCTGGACCGGATGCTGAAGAAGCACGCCGACGCGCTGGAGGGTGTCGTCAAGGCGTACACCCGCAAGGTCGAGAAGCACACCCCGATCCACCCCGAGTACGTCGCCTCCGTCCTGGACGAGATGGCGGACGAGGACGCGGTGTTCACCGTCGACACCGGGATGAACAACGTGTGGGCGGCCCGCTATCTGACGCCCAACGGCAGGCGGCGGGTGATCGGTTCGTTCAGCCACGGCTCGATGGCCAACGCGCTGCCGCAGGCGATCGGTGCCCAGTTCGTCGACCGCGGGCGGCAGGTCGTGGCGATGTCGGGCGACGGTGGGTTCTCCATGCTGATGGGCGACTTCCTCACCCTCGTCCAGTACGACCTGCCGGTGAAGGTGGTGCTGTTCAACAACTCCTCGCTCGGCATGGTGGAGCTGGAGATGATGGTCGGCGGACTGCCGGCCTACGGCACCGCCAACACCAACCCGGACTTCGCCGCCGTGGCCCGCGCCTGCGGCGCGTACGGGGTGCGGGTCGAGAAGCCCAAGCAGTTGGAGGGCGCGCTGAAGGACGCCTTCAAGCACAAGGGGCCGGCGCTGGTCGATGTGGTGACCGACCCCAACGCGCTTTCCATCCCGCCGAAGATCAAGGCCGATATGGTCACCGGCTTCGCGCTCTCGGCGAGCAAGGTCGTGCTGGACGGCGGAGTGGGCCGGATGCTCCAGATGGCCCGCTCCAACCTCCGTAACGTGCCCCGTCCTTGACGCTCTCTCCGCTCCTGATGCGCCCCTGGCGCCGGACGGAGCGCCTCTGAAGGCGCGCACGGGACGACGTCTCCCCGTGCGCCCCCCGCTGCCTCTGCCCGTGCTCTTCCCGCCGGACGGACAAGCGTGACCGTGCGCGTACAGGGGCATGCATCCCGTGAGGCTGTTCGACGGCCGGGACAGAGGAGGTCTGATAGCTGTGCGGGCGGGGGGAATGGTGAAGCGTCAGAAGATGGCCCAGGCCGGCGAGGTGCGCGGCCCACGGGGGCGGAGACCGGGCGAGGGGCAGCAGTCGCCGGCCTGGATGCGCCGCAGGGTCGGCCACACGGAACGGTCGGCGGTGGGGGAGGTCCGGCGCGAGCTGCGGGAGTTCCTGCGGCACCGCTCCGGCCCCGAAGAGATCGAGGCGGCCGAGCTGCTGCTGAGCGAGCTGGTGACCAACGCGCTGATCCACACCCGGCACGGTGCGGTGGTCACCGCGACGGCGACGCCGGCGGCATTACGGGTGGAGGTCCAGGACTTCGAGGCGGACCTGCCCGCGCCGTACGTACCGAACGCCGACGACGGTACGCACGGCCGGGGGCTGATCCTGGTGCGGAGCCTGGCCGACGCCTGGGGGGTCGAGGCGCGGGCCCTGGGCAAGGTGGTCTGGTTCGAGCTGCGTGGCGCAAGGGTCTGAACGGTCCTCTCGGGAGGACTACCGAGACCTCGCGCCGCGCGGTGCGTGCGGGTCACCGGCCCGCGCGCTCAGCCGAACTGCTGCTCCAGATCCTTGAGTTTCTGCTCCAGGGAGTCGAGCCGGGGGAGTGTCTGGGTGTCGTCCTCGGCGGTGAGGTCCACCGTCCGCGCGTCACTTCCCGGGTTCGAAGGGCCAAGGCTCTTCGAGCTCGAACCGTCCGCCGGCTTCGGGCCGACGGCTTGCAGGGATGGCCGGGGTCGCAGAGGCAGCTGACCCGGCTCCGTTATGGCGGGCTCCGCGACGGGCGGAGCCGCGCCCGATCCCGGGGCGAGGGCCGGGACGTCCACCTGGTGGCCGATCCGGCCGCCGCGCCCCCAGGCCCTGTTCTGCCGGTTCAGGGCCTTGATGCGGGCCCGGTCCAGCTTCTCCTGGTCGCGTCGGCGCAGCCGGTCCTGCTCCCGCTGCCTGCGGTCCTCCCGTACCTCGTCCACCGCCTCGTCCAGCGTGCGGACGCCTTCCAGGAGCATCAGCGACCAGGCGCCGAAGGTCTCCCGGGGCGCCCGCAGCCAGCGGACGATCCGGATCTGCGGCAGCGGACGGGGCACCAGGCCCTGTTCGCGCAGCGCGGCCCGGCGGGTCTGCTTCAGCGCGCGGTCGAAGAGCACCGCGGCCGAGAGGGACATCCCCGCGAAGAAGTGCGGGGCGCCCGCGTGGTCCATGCCCCGGGGGGCGTGCACCCAGTTGAACCAGGCGGCGGCCCCGGCGAACGTCCACACCAGCAGCCGGGAGCCGAGCGCCGCGTCTCCGTGGCTCGCCTCCCGTACGGCCAGCACGGAACAGAACATCGCGGCGCCGTCCAGCCCGAACGGGACCAGGTACTCCCAGCCTCCGCTGAGGTTCAGGTTCTGCCGGCCGAAGCCGACGAGCCCGTGGAAGGAGAGCGCGGCGGCGACGGCCGCGCAGCAGAACAGCAGGACGTACGAGGCGGTGGCGTAGAGCGCTTCCTTGCGCCTGCGGCGCTCCTCGCTGCGTTCCCAGGAGTCGTCGGCCGCGGCCTTGCCGGCGGCACGCTTGCCGCGTGCGACCACCGTCACCGCCGCCATGACCCCCACGAGCAGCACGGCGCCCGGAAGCAGCCAGTCAAGCGATATGTCGGTCAGTCTCATGCGCGGTCCCTTGCGTCACGTAGGGCGTTTCGTGCGCCATCGTGACGGAATTCCCGACCCGCTCCGGGGGTTTCGGGACAAGAGCACGCCAAGGGGGTGGGAGAGGCTATCGATGGGTGGAATCTTCTCGAACCACCGCGCGATCAACCGGGTTGTGTTCGATTCCACGTCATCCGAACGGGCGGTGTGGATGTGGTGGGGATCAGGAAGCGGTGGCGAGCTTCCGCACCCGGTCCGCGTCACAGGTGCGCGGGCAGGTCACACAGGTGTCCTCGGGGCGCAGGGTGTAGAAGAGGCAGCAGCTCGCCCGGTCGCGGGTCGGCAGCGACTGGCCCTCGGGGCCGGTCAGCTCGCGGAAGCCCGCGGTGCCGACGTACGGCTTCGTGGTGCCGGGCAGCAGCAGCTCCAGCTCGGCCATCGCGCGGCGCTCCTCGCCGAGCAGGTGCGCGACGTACCAGAGGCCCTCGACGATCTCGTCCGTGGCCATCCCCCACAGCGCCCGCTTCCCGCGCCGCATGCGCGGTCCGAACCCCTCCAGCACCGGCTCCAGATGCTCGGTGAGGGCGGCCAGGACCTCGGCCCGCAGCGCCTCCTCGTCCGCCACCACCCGGGCGCCGGGCAGGCCGGCCGCCGGGTCGTCCGGCAGGCAGGCGAAGTCGCGCACCCGCACGGTGAGGTGGCCCAGCGCCCGCTGGAAGGCGACGTCCTCGACCGGGACGCGCACCACCCGGCGCTGGAGGAACCAGGGCACGGTCACCAGAAGGCAGGCCGGCCAGGCGTACCGGTGGAGGCCGAAGCTGGCCACCACGTCGGGGCGGGCCTGCTGCCCGTAGTCGCGCAGCACCTGGGCGTTGTCCCAGGCCAGGAAGGTGTCCACGGCCGGTCCGCCGGCCGCCAGCTCGGCCGCGCCGACCCAGCCCGCGCCGGAGGGGGCGCTCACGCCGTCGTCGAGCACCTCGACGCGCAGCCCGGGGAAGACCTCGGTCAGGCGGGTGTACGCGGCGGTCACGGGGGACGTCGCCACGCCGGTGAGCAGCGGAGTGAGGGTCATGCAGGGACCACCGAATCGGGATCGTTTGCAGGTAAGGCTAACCTTACCCGACGCGAACGATGTTTGAACTGCGGCCTCCTCCCTCTATCGTGCACGGGGGGCCGGGCGCACGCGAGCCGGCCCGCGCGGCAGCTAGGGGGTGTCTCGTTGATCAGGCCGGATCAGGGCAGCGCGCGCGAGGACGTACGGCCGCCGTACGCGCCCGGCGCGCACGCGGGCACCCCGGCGGCCGACCGGGTGCCCGAACAGTTGCTCGGCGGCCGTCCGCGGGAGGCCCAGGCACGCGGCGAGCACACCCACAGCGAGCCGCCCGCCCCGCGCGTGGTCCGACACTCCGTCCGGGGCCAGATCCTCCAGGCCCTGCGCGCCGCGCTCGTCGACGGTGAGCTGACACCCGGGCAGGTCTACTCCGCCCCGGCGCTCGGCGCCCGCTTCGGGGTCTCCGCGACCCCGGTGCGCGAGGCGATGCAGCAGCTGGCCGTCGAGGGCGCCGTCGAGGTGGTGCCCAACCGCGGCTTCCGGGTCAGCCGACGCGGGCCCCGCGAGCTGGCGGAGCTGGCGGAGGTACGGGCCCTGATCGAGGTACCGGTGATGCTGCGGCTGGCCCGCACCGTGCCTGCGGACGGCTGGAGCGCGCTGCGTCCGCTGGCCGACGCCACGGTCGCGGCGGCCGCGGTGGGCGACCGGGCGAGCTACGCCGAGTGCGACCGGGCCTTCCACCGCGCGGTCCTCACCCTGGCCGGCAACGACCAGCTGGTGGCCGTCGCCGACGAGCTGCACCGCCGCGCGCAGTGGCCGCTGGTCGCGGGCCCCGCCACCCGCCGGGCCGACCTGCTGGCGGACGCGGCCGAGCACACCGCGCTGCTGGACGCCCTGATCGCCCGGGACCTGACCGTCGTCCAGGCTCTCGTACGGGAACACTTCACCGGCGCGGACGGCTGAGCGGGCGGCACGGGGTCCCGCCCCGCCCGCGCGTACGTTGCGGGGGAGCCGCCCCGGCCTGGCGCGTACGTCTCACGCGTACGTTCGACGGGAGCCGCCCCCGCCCGCGCGTACGTTGCGGGGGAGCCGCCCCGGCCTGGCGTTGGGCGTCGTTGAGGGAGTTCAACAGGAGGGAGAGGTCATCGCGCATCCGGCCATTTTAGGGGCGCAAGCGAGCCGGGGGCAAA
>NZ_JBEYKR010000174.1:0-13469 GCF_040703535.1 Streptomyces sp. NPDC007346 | reverse complement strand
GTGCCCTCATTTTGTGCCAGCACCCCAAAAGGGAGCTACACGCTAAACGGGTCTGCTCCATCCGGGCAGGCAGCATTTCCCTCACCCAAGGGGAATGGTGTCCGACTTCCCCGGGGCCGAGAAGTGCAACTTCGGCCAGGAGGTCACGTTCAGCCACGACGGCCGCGACTTCCTGGAGTACGTCTCCCACACCTGGGTCCTGGACGCCGACGGCAACCAGGTCCGCCCGCTGGAGTCGGAGTCCGGCTACTGGCGCGTCGACAAGGACCGCAAGGTCGAGGTCGTCATGGTCCGCGACCAGGGCATCGTCGAGGTCTGGTACGGCGAGCTCGCGGACCGGAAGCCGCAGATCGACCTGGTCACCGACGCGGTGGCCCGCACCGCGGCCTCCGGCCCGTACAGCGGGGGCAAGCGCCTCTACGGGTACGTGAAGAGCGACCTGATGTGGGTCGGCGAGAAGGCGACCCCCGAGGTCGAGCTGCGCCCCTACATGTCGGCGCACCTGAAGAAGGTCGTCACCCCGGAAGAGGTCGCCGAGATGGCGAGGAACCTCGAGGACATGCCGGACGACGGCATCGCGTTCTTCAAGTAGCCGGACCGATCGGCCACAGGTTCACGGCCGGTGCTCACCCCGTTCCCGCCGCGTGCCGTTCGAACTGCGGCAGGCGGCGGTTTGACGGCACGCCCTACACTGGGCCTGTGGTGAGCACCGACTGGAAGACCGATCTTCGGCAGCGCGGCTACCGGCTGACGCCCCAGCGCCAGCTCGTCCTGGAGGCCGTCGACGCCCTGGAGCACGCGACGCCGGACGACATCCTGTGCGAGGTCCGCAGGACCGCGTCCGGGGTGAACATCTCCACGGTGTACCGGACCCTGGAGCTCCTGGAGGAGCTCGGGCTGGTCAGCCACGCCCACCTGGGGCACGGCGCCCCGACGTACCACCTGGCCGACCGGCACCACCACATCCACCTGGTCTGCCGGGACTGCGAGGACGTCATAGAGGTGGACCTCTCCGTGGTCGCCGACTTCACCGAGAAACTGCGCGCCGACTTCGGCTTCGAGACCGATATGAAGCACTTCGCGATCTTCGGCCGGTGCGAGGCGTGCACAGCCGCCAAGAAGGCTGAAGACGGCCGTACGAACACAGCAGCGGCCAAGTCGTAGGCTGGGCGCATGAAGAGCCCCCTGCTGTCCCTGCCCGGCGCCGTCGCCGCCGAGGGCCGCGACGAAGGTGTCGCCGCGCACTACGGCGACCTGTTCCGCGAGCAACGCGCCCTCGCCGACGGCAACGGCCTCGTCGACCTCTCCCACCGCGGTGTCGTCGCCGTCAGCGGCGACGACCGGCTGAGCTGGCTGCACCTGCTGCTCACCCAGCACGTCAGCGACCTCGCCCCCGGCCAGGCCACCGAGGCCCTGGTCCTTACCGCCAACGGGCACATCGAGCACGCCATGTATCTCGTCGACGACGGGACGACGGTGTGGATGCACGTCGAACCGGACACCCAGGGCGATCTCATCGCCTACCTGGAGTCGATGAAGTTCTTCTACCGGGTCGAGGTCGCCGACCGCACCGAGGACACCGCCGTCGTGCACCTCCCGGCCGGTTCCATCGCCGAGGTCCCGGACGGTGTGGCCGTACGGGAGACCGCGCAGGGCCGGGACCTGTTCCTGCCGCGCGCCGACCTGGAGGCGTACGCCGCCGCCAACGGCCCGGCCGTCGGGATCCTGGCGTACGAGGCGCTGCGCGTCGAGGCGCACCGGCCGCGCGTCGGCTTCGAGACCGACCACCGCACCATCCCGCACGAGCTGGGCTGGATCGGCACCGCCGTCCACCTCCAGAAGGGGTGCTACCGGGGGCAGGAGACCGTCGCCCGCGTCCACAACCTGGGGAAGCCGCCGCGCCGGCTGGTCTTCCTGCACCTGGACGGCAGCGAGGTGCACCTGCCCGGCCACGGGACGCCGGTACGGCTGGCCGCCGACGGCGAGGAGGGCCGTCAGCTCGGCTTCATCACCACCTCGGCCCGCCACCACGAGCTGGGCCCGATCGCGCTGGCGCTGGTCAAGCGGAACGTGGCGGTGGACGCGGAGCTGATCGCCGGGGACACGGCGGCGGCGCAGGAGACGGTCGTCGAGCCGTAGGCCCCGCGCCACCCGCGTACGGCTACACCTCGATGATCAACGTGAACGGGCCGTGGTTCGTGAGCGAGACCCGCATCTGTGCTCCGAACCGGCCCGTCGCCACCTGCGCGCCCAGCGCCCGCAGCTGGGCCACCACCTCGTCCACCAGCGGCTCGGCGACCTCGCCGGGAGCCGCCGCGTTCCACGTGGGGCGGCGGCCCTTGCGGGCGTCCCCGTAGAGAGTGAACTGCGAAATCACCAGGAGGGGGGCATTCACATCCGAACAGGACTTCTCGCCCTCCAGGATGCGGACGGACCAGAGCTTGCGGGCCAGCTGGGCCGCCTTCTCCGGGGTGTCCCCATGGGTGACTCCGACCAGTACACACAGGCCTTCGCCGATGATCTCGCCGACCACTCCGGTCGCCGACGGGTCGTCGTCCGTCCCGGCCGCCGAGACGCTCGCGCCGTCCACTCTCTGTACCACTGCACGCATACAGACCAACCTATCTTGGGCTGAACGGGTACAGAGTGTCTGCGGGGGCACCTCGCAGGGTGGCACGATGCACGATGGCGGTGTGCCGACGCACCGGTCGAGGGGACGGAACAGCATGAGTACCTATGGAGCCGGACAATCTCCCGGGCTCGTACCGGGCGCGCTCACCAGCACCAGCACCAGAGCCGGTGGCAGCGCCGGCCTCACCACCCTGCGCTCACCCGTACGGCCCATCGTGACCGGGCTCGCGTCCGTGCCGGAGCAGGGCAGCGGGGAAGCCGGGTTCGGCGGGGAAGCCGGGTTCGGCGGGGACGCGGGATTCGGCGGGGACGCAGGGTTCGGCGGGCTGCGGCTGCCGGAGTTGCGGACGCTGCGCCGGGACGCGCAGCGGGACGAGGCCGACCTCAGCTACGTACGCCGGCTGGTCCAGGGCCGGATCGACATCCTCCGCGCCGAACTGGCCCGCAGGCGGGACCCGCAGGCGCCCGTGCCCAGGACCCCGGTGGTGGACCGGCTCTCGGAGATCCTGGCCGACGCCCCTTCCCGGCACCGCACCTCCGCCCGGCACGTCACGCTGACGACGCCGCGCGGTGACGAGTTCCGGCAGCTCGCCGCCGAGAACCTCGCGGAGGTCGAGCTCTCGGACCTGGCCGCGCGGACGGACGAGGAGCTGCACGACGCGATGGGCCGGCTGGTCCGTTACGAGCAGCAGGTCTCCCGGCGCCGCCACGAACTCCAGCGCACGACCGACGATTGCAGCGCGGAGATCGCCCGCAGGTACCGTGACGGGGAAGCCCAAGTGGACGACCTGCTCGCCTGAAGCGACCCTTCCGGGCGGCGGGTCCCGCACCCCGTCCGTCCGACCTTCCGGGCGGCGGGTCCCCGCACACCTGACCGTACCGACCGTACCGACCGTCTCCGGAAGGCCACCATGACGTCGACCGACGCCCCTGCCGCGATAGCCCCCGCCCCGCCCGTGCTGGCCGAGGTCGTACGGTCCGGGTTCACCGAGGGCCACCACCGTGGCTCGCTGGTCCTGCTCGCCGCCGACGGGAGTGTGGAGCGGACGCTCGGCGACCCCGCCGCCCCGGTCTTCCCCCGCTCCTCCAACAAGCCGATGCAGGCCGCCGCGATCCTCCGGGCCGGCCTGGAGCTGTCCGGGGAGCGGCTGGCGCTGGCGGCGGCCAGCCACTCCGGCGAACCCTTCCACCTGGAACTCGTGGCGAAGATGCTCGCCGAGCACGGGCTGCGCGCCGACGACCTCCAGACCCCGCCCGACCTGCCGCTGGACCCGGTCGCCGCCGAGGCCTACCTCGCCGCCGGGAACGTACGCGAGCGGATCACCATGAACTGCTCCGGCAAGCACGCCGCCATGCTCGCCGTCTGCGTCCGCAACGGCTGGGACACCGCGACCTACCTCGACCCCGCCCACCCGCTCCAGCTCCTCGTCGGGCAGACCGTGGCCGAGGCGGCGGGCGAGCCGGTCGCCTCGCTCGGCACCGACGGCTGCGGGGCCCCGCTGATGGCGATCGGGCTGACCGGCCTGGCCCGCGCGTTCCGGTCGTTCGTGCTGGCGGAGCCCGGGAGCGCCGAGCGCCGGGTCGCGGACGCCATGCGCGCGCACCCGGAGTACGTGGCGGGCACCCGGCGCCCCGACACCTGGCTGATGAGCGAGGTCCCCGGGACGCTCTCCAAGATGGGCGCCGAGGCGGTCCAGGCGGTGGCACTGGCCGACGGCCGGGCCCTCGCCTTCAAGATCGACGACGGGGCGACCCGGGCGCTCGGCCCGGTCCTGGCCCGCGCCCTGGAGCTCCTCGGCGTGGACGCCCCGGTGGTGGCCCGGATCGGGCGCGCGCCGCTGCTCGGCGGGGCGGCGGAGGTCGGGGAAATTCGCGCGACATTCTGAGAGGCGCCTGCTTAGCGTGGGCGTATGAGTCTTGATGTCCGTACGGTGACCGCGTCCGACTACCCCGACTGGCTGCGGGCGGTGCAGAACGGTTTCCTGGTGGCCGGCTCACCGGCCGAGGACGATATCGAGGAGCGCCGGGCCGACACCGACCTCACCCGCCTCCAGGGCGCGTTCGACGCCGGGCGGTGCGTGGCGACGTTCCGTTCGTTCGCCCAGCGGCTGACCGTGGTGGGCGGGGCCACCGTCCCGGCCGACGCGGTCAGCGCGGTGACGGTGGCGCCCACCCACCGCCGCCGCGGACTGCTCAGCCGGATGATGGCCACGGACCTGGCGGCGGCCAAGGAGCGCGGCGAGGTGGCCGCCACGCTGATCGCCGCCGAGTACCCGATCTACGGACGGTTCGGCTTCGGCCCCGCCACCTGGACCACCGAGTGGGAGGTCTCCGTCCACCGCGCCGGCCTCGACCCGCGCCGGTCGGGTCAGCCGGAGGGCGGTGGCCGGATCGAGATGGTGGACGGCTCCGACGTCCGTAAGTACGGCCCCGAGCTGCACGCCCGGCTGGCGGCGCTCCGGCCCGGCGTCGTCAGCCGCGGTGAGCGCTGGTGGAAGCTGCGGACGGGCGCGGCCGTCCACCCGGCCCACGAGAAGTGGACCGAACCGTTCTACGTCATCCACCGCGACGCGGACGGCGAGGTCGACGGCCTGATGGTCTACGGCGCCGACGACAGGTGGGGCGACGCCAAGCAGCCCCTGAACACCGCGACCGTACGGGACCTGATCGCCCTCACCCCGGCGGCCGAGCGGGCGCTGTGGCACTTCCTCTGCTCGGTCGACTGGATCACCACCGTCCGCTCCGGCTACCGCGCCCCCGACGACCTGCTCCCCCTGCTGCTCCCGGACCCCCGGGCGGCCCGCACGGTCTCGCACGCGGACTGGCTGTGGCTGCGGCTGCTGGACGTGGAGCGCGCGCTGGAGGCCCGTACGTACGAGCGTGAGGCGTCGCTCGTGCTCGACGTCCGGGACGGCGGGGGAGTGGCCGAGGGGCGCTTCCTGCTGGATGCCTCACCCGACGGGGCGCGCTGCACCCCGACCACCCGGAGTGCCGATCTGGCCCTGGGGGCCGGGGAGTTGGCGGCCCTGTATCTGGGCGACGAGTCGGCGCGGCGGCTGGTGGACCTGGGGCGGGCCGAGGAGCTGCGGGCCGGTGCGGCGGGGACGGCGGACGCCGTCTTCCGTACGGGGCGGCGGCCTTGGTGCCCGGACGTCTTCTGAGCCGTCGGGCTGTGGGGGCGTCGGGCCGCCGGCCCTGGGGCTGCCGGGCCGTCCGGCCGTCCGGCCGTCCGGGCCTCCGCCCTCTCCGGGCCTCCGCCCCCGGGTCAGCGCGTACGGGTCAGCGCGTACGGAGGCGGAACAGCACCCCCGACGCGCCGATCGCCACCGCCAGCATCCCGCCGGCCCAGGCGAGCGCGACCCAGGGCGAGTTGCCCACCGGCTGGCCCAGCAGGAGCCCGCGCAGGGACTCGATGGCCGGGGTGATCGGCTGGTGCTGGGCGAAGCCGTGCAGCCAGCCGGGCATCGAGTCGATCGGGACGAACGCGCTGCTCGGGTAGGGCAGGAACGACATGAAGAACGTGAACCCGCTGGCCGCCTCCGGGGAGCGGGCCAGTAGGCCGATCGCCGCCGAGATCCAGGACAGCGCCGCGATGTAGGCGACCAGCACGGCGATCACCAGGAGCCAGCCGCTCCAGGAGGCCGCCGGGCGGAACCCGATCAGCAGGGCGACGCCGAAGACCAGGACGGTGGCGCAGAGGTTGCGGACGGTGCTCGCCGCCACATGACCGGCGAGGACCGGCGTACCGCCCACGTCGAGCGAGCGGAAGCGGTCGATGATGCCGCCCTTCATGTCCTCGCTGACGGCGGTGGCGGTGGTCGCGGCGCCGAACCCGGCGCACAGGATGATGACGCCGGGGACGACGTACATGACGTACGAGTCGTAGGCCGCCCCGGTGTTGATCGCGCCGCCGAAGAAGTAGACGAAGATCAGCATCAGCATGATCGGCAGGGCCAGCGACATGATCAGGGCGTCGGTGTTGCGGCGGCTGATGCGCAGGCTGCGGCCGGCCATGACGGCCGCGTGGGTGAGGGGGCCGGGGGCGCTGGGGGCGCCGAGGGCCTTTCCCGGACGGATCGCGGTGTCAGACATGGGCGGGTGCCTCCGAGGTGAGGGCCAGGAAGACGTCGTCGAGCGTCGCGGTGTGCAGGGCGAAGCGGTCGACGTCGCCGCCCGCCGGGTCGATCTCGTCGAGCAGGGCCCGTACGTGGGCGGCGCTGCCGTCCGTGGGGAGCCCGAGGGTCAGCGTCTCGGGGGAGTGGTGGACCGCGCGCGCGGCGAGCCGGAGGTAGGCCTCGCGGCTGGTGAGGACCAGGTCGAGGCGGTCTCCGGCGACCTTGCCCTTGAGGTCGGCGGCGGTGCCCTCGGCGGCGATGCGGCCCTTGTTCAGCAGGGCGATCCGGTCGGCGAGGCGGTCGGCCTCCTCCAGGTACTGCGTGGTCAGCAGGATGCTCGCCCCGCGCTCGGCCAGCCCCCGGACCACCTCCCACAGCTCCTGGCGGCTGCGCAGGTCCAGCCCGGTCGTCGGCTCGTCCAGGAAGAAGACGCCCGGCTCCGGTGAGCCGACCAGCCCGGCGGCCAGGTCGAGTCGGCGGCGCATGCCCCCGGAGTACGTACGGGCGGGCCGCCGGGCCGCGCCGGTGAGCCCGAACCGCTCCAGCAGCTCCTCGGCCCGGCGCCGGGCGGCGGTGCGGGACAGGCCGGTGAGGCGGGCCATCATCCGCAGGTTCTCCTCGCCGGTCTGGGTCTCGTCGACGGCGGCGAACTGGCCGGTGAGGCTGATCGCCCGGCGCACCGCTTTCCGGTCGGCGACGACGTCGTACCCCGCGACGCGCGCGGTGCCCGCGTCGGCGGTGGTGAGCGTGGCGAGGATCCGTACGGCGGTGGTCTTGCCCGCCCCGTTCGGGCCGAGCAGGGCGAAGACGCTGCCGTGCCCGACGCGGAGGTCGACGCCGTCGAGGACCCGTACGGCGGGCTTTCCGCGCTTTCCGTAGGACTTGGTGAGGCCGCGCGCCTCGATGGCGTACGGCGGCGCCTGGGCGGTGGCGGGTGTGGTGGGTGTGGTGTCTGGGGTGGCGCTGGTGGCCGTGGTGGCGGCCGGGGTGTCTGGGGTGGCGCTGGTGGCCTTGGTGGCTTTGATCGGGCTGGTCATGGGCTGCCCGCCTCCTTCTGCGTATGGCATACGCGTTATTGCGTAAGCATTACGCATCCTTAGGATGGGGTCAAGGCGCACGGGGTGCACGCGGTGCACGGAGCGTGGGCGAGACGTGGGCAAGGGGATGCGGTGGCGGAGAAGAACACGGCGGGCAGCGGCGACCTGCCGGCCTCCATCGAGGCCGCCTGGGGGCTGCGGGAGCGGCCGGCCAAGGGCCCCAAGCCGGGCCTGAGCCTGGAGCGGATCGTGGCGGCGGCGGTGGCCGTGGCGGCCTCCGAGGGGCTGGCCGCCGTGTCGATGGGCCGGGTGGCGCAGGAGGTCGGCGCCTCCACGATGTCGCTCTACCGGTACGTCTCCGCCAAGGACGAGCTGTACGTCCTGATGCAGGAGGCGGCCATCGGCCCGCCGGCCCCGCTGGCCGCCCTGGAGACCGGGGCGGGCTGGCGCGAGGCGCTCACCGAGTGGGCGGCCGGGCAGCGTGCGCGGTTCCTCGCCAACCTCTGGGTGCTCCGCATCCCGATCGGCGGCCCGCCCGCCACCCCGAACTCGCTCGCCTGGTGGGAGCAGGGGCTCCAGGCGCTGGAGGGCAGTGGGCTCGGTGAGGGCGACAAGATCTCGGTGATCCTGCTGGTCTCCAACTTCGTGCGCAGCGAGGCCCTGTTGATGGGCGACCTCTCCGCCGCCGTCGCCACGCGTGGCATCTCCTCCGAGGAGCTGGCCGCGGGCCACGAACGCACTCTGCGACGGCTGGTCGACCCCGTGCGCCACCCCGCGATCCACCGGCTGCTGGGCTCCGGCGTGATGAGCGGACCGGACGACCCCGACCACGAGTTCACCTTCGGCCTGGCGACCCTGCTGGACGGGGTCGAGGCGCTGATCCGGAGGACGGCCGGGGACGGCTGACCGGCCGCGCTGTCGTGCTCGCGACATCAACTCCCGCCGAGGTCAAGGGCGTACGCTTCATGGTCATGAGTGGAGCGAAGGCCGGCGGCGGGAACGGAAACGGAAGCGTCGTCGGGGCGGTGGGGCCGGGGTCGGGGTCGGTACCAGGGCCGGCGCGGGAGCTGGGGCAAGGGCAGGCGGGGGTGTCGGCTGCGGAGCCGGGGCGTGAGTCGGGGCCGGCGCGGGGGCCGGAGCAGGGACGGGGGCGGGCGGTATCGGCTGTGGAGCCGGCCCGGGTCAGTCTGCGGGAGCGGAAGAAGCAGCTGACGTATCAGGCGATCTCCGACGCGGCCATCGCGATGTTCCTGGAGCGTGGCTTCGGCAAGGTCTCCGTGGCGGAGGTGGCGGCCGCGGCGGACATCTCCAAGCCGACGCTGTTCCGGTACTTCCCCGCCAAGGAGGACCTGGCCCTGCACCGGTTCGCCGCCCACGAGGACGAGGCGGCCCGGGTGGTCGGCGGACGGGGACCCGACGTGAGCCCGCTGGACGCGCTGCGCGGCCACTTCCTGGCCGGTCTGGACCGCCGTGACCCGGTGACCGGTCTCTGCGACACGCCCCGAGTCCTGGCGTTCCACCGCCTGTTGTACGGGACCCCGTCGCTGGTGGCCCGCCTGTACGCCTACCAGGGCCGCTCCGAGGCCGCCCTCGCCCGGGCCCTGGGCGGCGGGGTGACCGCGCGGCTGGCGGCCGGGCAGGTCATCGCCGTCCTGCGCGTCCTGGCCGAGGAGAACTGGCGCCGGATCGACGCGGGGGAGAGCGCGGACGGGGCGTACGCGGGTGCGGTGCAGGCGGCCGAGGAGGCGTTCGTACAGCTGCGGAGGGGGCTGGAGCCGGAGGGGCGCGGCTGAGGGGCGCCTGAGGCACGGGGGTTCCGGGCCCGGTCGCTTCGTGGTCCGGCGTGTCCGGCGGGCCGGCCCGGGATTCTCCGCGGGCGTCGCCGGATCGCCCTGGCCAGGGCGATCAGCGCCCGGAGCAGGGCCCCGCGGTCGCTCGCGGCCAGCGGTGCCGGGGCCTCCTCGTGGACCCGGTCGACGCTCGCCGGACTCCGTTCGGCGAGCCCGGCCCCCTTCTCGGTGACCAAGATGATCCGGGCCCGCCGGTCCCGGCTGGAGGGACGGCGGGCCCGCGAGCCCGGCGCTCTCCAGGGCGCCCACCGTCGCCACCGTCGTGGTCTTGTCCATGTCGCCGGTCTCGGTGAGCTGGATCTGGGTGCGCTCCTCCTCCAGGGCGTGGCCCCGTACGCAGTGCGCCCGGGTGGCCAGGCCGGTCTCGCCGCGTGCTGCCGACATCCGGGTGCGCAGGACGTGGCCGGTGCGGTCCGGGAGGAAGGGCAGGCCGGGTGCGGGCCGGGCGGGGATCGTCCGGAAAGGGGACTGATCTCCCTCCCTGGGCGGGCGGGATTCGACTCCGCCTCCCTGGACGTCCGGCTTCGACGGGAGCCCGTGAACTGCGGCCGGGTACACCCGTCTCCGTAAGCGCAGGTGACCGCGCAGTAACGTTCCGTTCGTTTTGTGATCTTCATCTCATTGTGCGCCGAGGTGGGAATACAGTAGCCGTCGGGCGAGCGCCGCGTCCGGAGTCGATCTTCGTGACGCCGAATCCGCCCCACTTGCGCGCCCGGAGGTCCGGACCGGCCGTCCGGCCCGAGTGGCGTGTACCAGCCACCTGCCACGCTTGCCCGGACGGCCGGACTTTCCCGCCTCGGAGCTGATGGCAGGTCAGGTTCCGCTTCCGGTCCGTGCGCTGTGCTGCGGTGTCTGCGCCGAGAACGCGCCGAGCGCTTCGACGCGAACGGAAATACTCCTGTAGTCGCCTGTTCTCTTTCGGACACTACGGTCCGGTTGCCAGTGGTCCCCCGGTGGGTGTCTCATCTGTCCTCGGTCCTGGATCAGACGTGGGCCTCCGTCCTGGGAGGCGCACGACCCGATCTGCCTGCCGCAGTGCCGTTGGGGGGTGAACGCGCGCTCGTCTGCCGTCTCGACGGCGTGTTCTGTTCGGATCCAGGGCCCCCACTCGCCGGGCGGTTTGCCGCAACCACTCTCACGGATCAGCGCATCGGACCGGAGTGCCGGACCACGAACCCGCGTTCTCGGCCTGCTCCGCGTCCTCGTTCTCCGGCCCCTCGTCGTCGCCCGGCACCCCGGGCGTCCGGGGCCGTCACGCACGGACACCGAAGGAAAGGATGCGAGGAGTCAGATGCACAAGCACCCAAGACTTTCCGCCGGCCATGTCGGCCGGGACTGCGCGGCACTCTGCGGGAGTGTCTGCCGGATGTGCGTCGAGAGGCTGCGGGGTGAACTGCTCACCCTGCTCGGTCTGTACCGCGAGAGCGACCACTCCTTGACCCCGGGACCGGCCCGGATGCGGGAGCGGGTGAGCGGGACCAGATCCGCCGGCATGGTGCTCGACGAACGGACCGTGGAGATGCGTACGGAGGCCGCCGACGTGCTGGCCTCATGGGCGCAGCTGGTCGTGGAGGAGCGCGGGGCGAAGGGGCTGCCGGGCTGCGACGTCGGGTCGCTGGTGTCGTTCCTGCACGACGAGGTGGAGTGGATCGCCGGGCACCCCGCCGCCGTCGCGTTCGACGAGGAGGTGCGCCAGTTGCTCCAGCGGCTCGGCGCGCTGTTCGGCCCCGCCCCGGTGCGCGGGCTGCCGCTGGGGGCGTGCGTGGAGACCGAGTGCACGGGCACGCTCCTGGCCGTGGTGTCCGGGACCGGCGGGCCGGCCGCCACCCCCGGCCAGGTCTCGTGCGACGCCGGGCACACGCTTCCGCCGCGCCAGTGGCTGATGGTCGCGGGCCAGCTGGCGAGGTGGTCGGAGTGACGACACCGAGACGCAGGACCGTGTCGACCGAGCTGGCCGCCCTGGCCATGGGGGTCAGCGAGGCCACGATCCGCAAGTGGGCCTCCCGGGGCAAGATCACCCGCTACGGAAGGAAGCAGCGGGCCGAGTACGACCTCGACGAACTGCTCGCGCTGAGGGAACGCGGACTGCCGCTGCCGACCGGTGGCCGACAGGCGGCGAGCTTATGACGCTACGGGGAGGAGCGCGGGTACCTCGCCGCGTACACCCCCCTGACCTGCTGCGATGGCATTGTCCGGGCGATCAGGGGGAGGGTGGGAGCCGCACAACATAAGGGGGTTGACGGTTCAGAACTTTGAGTGTCACACTTCTTCCGGCAGCTCCACGCCCTGATTCTCCGGTCGCCCCGCGATCGGCGGAAGGGGGCGTGACGGCGGCCCCAGCTCTCACCAGAATCCGTGTCCGGCCCCGTGCCGGACGCGGATTCTTTTTTGTCCGCAGTCGACAGAGGAAGTGTGGTCGATGTCTGTTTCTCCTTCTCCCAGTACGCCCGCGGGACAGTGGGCGGGTACGGTCACGCACGACGGCGAGGTGGACGACTACACCGTCACCTTCCAGGAGGACGGCTCGCTCGTCGTCGTCACGCAGAAGAGCACGGGCGCCGGCTCCTGGACGGTGACCGGCGACGAGACGTTCGAGTTCTTCCTGCGGGAGGACTTCAACACCGACGTCACCCAGATCAGCCCCACCGGGTTCCGGGCCGCCTACATAAAGATCGACATCGAGGCCCGGCTGGAGGGCGACGGCAAGTTCACCGGCAAGGGCAAGGCGGTCGTGCACGGCACCGACGGCACGGTGATCTACTCGACGGACGCCGAGACCGACGCCCACCGGGTGCCGTGACCGGGTCCGAGGGGCCCGGACTCGCCGGACTCGCCGGACTCGCCGAACTCGGTGCCGAAGTGGCGCGGTTGTCCGACATCGCGGCCCTGAACAACCTGATCGACCGCTATCTGGCGGGGCTGGACGAAGGGCTCGCCGAAAGCGGCCCGGACTCCGGCTCCGGCTCCGGTCCTGGCCCCGGCCCCGGCTCCGGTCCCGGCTCCGGCTTCGGTCCCGGCTCCGGCTTCGACGAGGTCTGGGCGGCGTCCCTGTTCACCGAGGACGTGGAGCTGCTCTTCCCGGTGGGCTCCCACCGGGGCCTGGCCGGGGCGGACGGCTTCCTGCGGGAGATCATGGAGCGCTGGAGCCGTACGCATCACCACGGCTCCCTCGCCTCCGTCGAGCTGGACGGCGACCGGGCCGCGGTCAGCTGGAGCCTGATCGCCTCGCACGTCCACTTCGGCTCGCCCGTGCCGCCGCAGCCCTCCGCGTACTTCCAGATCGGCGGGCGGTTCACCGGCGTCGCGCGGCGCACGGCGGACGGCTGGCGCTTCGCGCGGCTGCGGCTGCGGATCGTGTGGAGCACCGGCTCCCCGCCCGGCGGGGTGACCGAGGTCGACCCCCGGACCCTCAAGGCCGTCGACACCTCTCACTGAGGGCCGGCGAACACCAACTCCTTTACTCACCACCTTAGTTCCGAGGAGGAACTGTCATGCCCACCACACTCACGCCCGAGCAGCAGCGCGAAGTCGTCGAGAAGGTCTTCCACGAGGGCCTGGACCTCGGCGACCTCACGGCCGCCGACCGCTACCTGACGGCGGACTTCCGCAACCACGGCAGCCACGACGACTCCATGCGGGGTCCGGAGGCCTTCAAGCACACGATCCGCATCCAGCAGTCCGCGTTCAGCGAGATCAAGTACGAGATCCTCGACTTCATCTCGCAGGGCGACCGGGCCGCGTGCCAGCGACTTGTAGGTCACCGGTACCGAGATCATGGTGGTGCGGGTCTTGTAGCCAAGCGCTTCGAGCACCGCACTGGTGACTGCAGTGGTCAC
>NZ_JBEYKR010000173.1:0-13681 GCF_040703535.1 Streptomyces sp. NPDC007346 | reverse complement strand
GGGGTGGGGGCGCCTGCGGCGGGCTGTTCCCCTACCCGCCCCTTCCCGAAACCGGGGCTGCGCCCCGGGCCCCCTTTGTCCTCAAGCGCCGGACGGGCTGAAGTTTCAGGGCTCCGCTCCGGGCCCTGTTTGTCCTCAAGCGCCGGATGGGCTGAGGTTTATGGGCTCCGCCCCAGGCCCCCTTCGCCCTCAAACGCCGGACCAACTGAGGTTCCGGGGCTCCGCCCCAGGCCCCCCTTGTCCTCAAGCGCCCGACCAGCTGAAGTTGCGGGGCTGCGCCCCGGGCCCCTTCGTCCTCAAGCACCCGACCTGCTGAGGTTCCGGGGCTCCGCCCCCGGCCCCCCTCGCCCTCAAACGCCGGACGGGCTGGATAGGCGGACGGCCTCCGAAGGCGGAGGGAACGGCCAGCCCGAATCGCTCAGGGCCTGAGCAGAGTCTGAGCAGGGCCTGATCAGGTCCTGATCAGGGCCAGCACCTCGTCCCGTACCTCTCCCATCGTCCGCTCGTCCCTCGCCTCCACGTTCAGGCGCAGCAGGGGCTCCGTGTTCGAGGGGCGGAGGTTGAACCACCAGTCCGTGGACGTGACCGTCAGGCCGTCCAGATCGTCGAACGTGATGTCCTCGCGGGTGCTGTACGCGGACCTGACAGCGGCCAGGCTGGCTTCCTGGTCGGCGACCGTGGAGTTGATCTCGCCGGAGCCGGCGTAGCGGTCGTACGCGGCGACCAGTTCGGAGAGGGGGGCGTCCTGGCCGCCCAGTGCGGCGAGGACGTGGAGGGCGGCGAGCATGCCCGTGTCGGCGTTCCAGAAGTCGCGGAAGTAGTAGTGCGCCGAGTGCTCGCCGCCGAAGATCGCGCCGTGCTCCGCCATCTCCGTCTTGATGAAGGAGTGGCCGACCCTCGTGCGGACCGCCGTGCCGCCGTTCTCCCGGACCACCTCGGGGACCGACCAGGAGGTGATCAGGTTGTGGATGACCGTGCCCTTGCCGCCGTTGCGGGCCAGTTCACGGGCGGCGACCAGGGCCGTGATCGCGGAGGGGGAGACGCCCGCGCCCCGTTCGTCGACCACGAAGCAGCGGTCCGCGTCGCCGTCGAAGGCGAGGCCCAGGTCGGCGCCCTCGGCGAGGACGCGGGCCTGGAGGTCGACGATGTTCTTGGGGTCGAGGGGGTTGGCCTCGTGGTTGGGGAAGGTGCCGTCGAGCTCGAAGTACAGGGGGATCAGGTCGAGCGGGAGCCCCTCGAAGACCGTGGGGACCGTGTGGCCGCCCATGCCGTTGCCCGCGTCGACCACGACCTTCAGGGGCCGGATGGCCTTGAGGTCGACCAGGCCCAGGAGGTGGGCCGCGTAGTCGGAGAGGGTTTCCCGTTCCGTGATCGTGCCGGGGGCGGCGGACGCCGGGGGCTGCGGGGCGCCTTCCGACCACTGTTCCACCAGCGTGCGGATCTCCGTCAGGCCGGTGTCCTGGCCGACCGGCACCGCTCCCGCCCGGCACAGCTTGATGCCGTTGTACTGCGCGGGGTTGTGCGAGGCCGTGAACATCGCGCCCGGGAGGTCCAGCGCCCCCGACGCGTAGTACAGCTGGTCCGTCGAGCAGAGGCCGATGAGCGTGACGTCCGCGCCCCGGGCCGCCGCGCCCCGGGCGAAGGCGCCGGACAGGGCCGGCGACGTGGGGCGCATGTCGTGGCCGATCACGATCGCGTCGGCGGCCATGACCTGGACGAACGCGGCTCCGAACAGCTCGGCCAGCGACTCGTCCCACTGGTCGGGCACTACGCCGCGTACGTCGTACGCCTTCACGAGCTGCGACAGATCAGCAACCACGGCCGGTCCTCCTGGTGTTTACGGAGAGCCCAAACTACCCGGGCCGGGCAACCGGCAGTGCCTCGGGAGTCGCTCTCAGGAGTCGCTCTCGGAAGTCGCCCTCAGGAATCAGGGGAGCGCAGCACCCGCAGGTGGCCGCGGCGGGCGACTTCCACCGGATCCGCGGAGCGGGGGCCCCGGCCCCCGCCGTCCGGCCCGCGGTCCTGCGGCCGGGCCGCTTCCCGTACCGCGTTGGCCAGGGCTTCGAGGTCGTCACCGCTCGGGTGCGCGGGCGCGGAGCCGTCGGAGAGGCGCACCACCTCCCAGCCGCGTGGCGCGGTCAACCGCTCACTGTGCTCGGCACAGAGGTCGTAGCAGTGGGGCTCGGCGTAGGTGGCGAGCGGGCCGAGGACCGCAGTCGAGTCGGCATAGACGTACGTCAGTGTCGCGACGGCAGGGCGGCCGCACGCGGTGCGCGAACAGCGACGTACAGGGCTCACGATGTTGGACGGTACCGCACTCTTGAGCGGGCTGCGACGACTCTCCCCCGGCTCACGTCACCGTGTCGCCCTGCGGCCCTCGACATACCCCTGCCTCCGGCGCCCTTCCTGACCTGCGCCGCGGCGCGTACGCGGTGCGGGACGGGTGGTCCCCGGGCGCGCGCGCCGAGGCGGATGCCGGCGCCCCGCGTGCCGTCGATGATCGGATCAGGGGCCTGAAAACGGCTCAACCTTGGCCTGAATGTTCAACTGCGGACAGCAGATATGTTTCCGCCGGGGGAAACGGTCTCGGGCCGTGTCCTCGGCACGATCGGGGCGTCCCGGGGAGCGTTACGCTGCGTCGGTGATGGACAGCCCCGTACCTCCCCCCCACTCCTTCGAGCCGCGGCCCCGGCGCCGCGACCGTCATGGCCGCGGTATGAGGGGTCCGGTCGCGCCGCCACAGGTGCCGCTGTCGGCCAGTCGGGGTGAGGTCTTCCGCGATCTGGTCCAGGACTCGGTGGAGCGGCTGGAGCGGCGCTGGCCCCAGCTGGCCGAGGTCGACTTCGTCGTCCTGGACGTGCCCGGCGCCCTGGAGGACAGCGTTCCGCTCGGCAGCGCCGTATCGGCGGCCAAGGGACGGCCCGCGCAGATCGTCGTCTACCGGCGGCCCATCGAGATCCGCACCAAGAGCCGCGACGAGCGCGCCCTCCTGGTCCACGAGGTCGTCGTCGAGCAGGTCGCCGAGCTGCTGGGGCTGGCCCCGGAGTCGGTCGATCCGCGGTACGGGCAGGACTGAGCCCGTCCCCGTCCCCGTACCCGTACCCGTACCCGTATCCGTCCCTGCCGTGGTCCGTGACGCCGGAGGGCTGTCGCGACGCCGGAGGGCCTGTCCCGGCTCCGGAGTGCCTGTCGTGGCCCGTGACCCCGGAGTGCGTCATAGTCCGTGGCCCGTAGTCCGTCGTGGTCCGGGGCCCGGGGTCCGTCGTGGCACGGGGCCCCGGAGCCCGTCGACCCCGGAAGTCCCGGAGGCCCCGTAACCCCCCGGGCCCTGCCCTCCCGCCCCTGCCGCGGACCCGTACCGCTCAGTCGTCCAGTACCGACAGGTCCTGCCGCGCCGACGGCACCACGACCGTCCCGCCGTCGTCCGGCAGCGTCTGCACCGTGAACATCTGCACGCCGTCCTGCGGGAGCAGCAGCGCCCGTGACGCGTGCACCGGGCCGCCCGACACCGTCTCGACGGTCAGCGCGTACGCACCCTTGAGTCCGGCCGGGGGCTTCGGGGTGACGGCCATCGTCGTGCCCGCCTTGACCGTGTACGTCTCCACAGCCGGTTCGCCGCCCCCGCTCCCCGCCGACGTGGTCACCTTCACCTTCGCCGTGGCACCGGGCGCCGCCAGGGAGAGCGTCGAGCCCTTGGCCCGGTTGTCGGTGACGCTCGACCGGGCGCCCACCGGGCCGGTGGCCGGGATGTAGGCGTACTCCTGCTTGGCGCCGGTGCCCCGGACCACGCGCAGAGCGGCCACGATCGGGGTCGCCCGGTTCTTCTCCACCGGGGTGAGGCGCAGCGAGCCCGGTTCGCCCCGGGTGATGTCCTTCAGGTCGATCGTCGCGGTCATCCCGGACTTGATGTGCAGCGTGTCGTTCCCCGCCGGGGCGAACGTCGTGTTCTCCCCCATCAGCTGGACCTTCACGTCCGCGTCGTGCTCGCCGGGCGCGTACGCCACCAGCTGTACGGAGGTGGCGTCGGACGGGATGCCGGGCATCACCAGGGTGGCCGAGGGGTCCGTCGCCGTCGTGAGCCAGTCGGTGCCCGAGCCGTCGTCGGCGGTCAGGACGACCGCGCCGACCCGGCCGGAGCGGGTGGTGACGTGGGCCGTCAGGTCGTTGACGGACTCGTCGGTCAGGGTGGAGAGCAGGAGCGCGATGCTGGAGCGGGCGGGCACGGTGATGCCGTCGCCGACCTCGGAGGTCACCGCGCCCTTGGGGCCGAACAGCTCGATGTCGGCCACGGCCGCGCTGTCGTCGGGGTTGGTGAGGTGGAGGTAGTCCTGGCGCGAGCGCGCGGTGCTCGCGCCGGGGAACCAGAAGTCGGTGTCCGGGGCGGTGCAGCTGACCCCGAGGAGGCCCCGGGCGCCGCCCACGGTGACCGTGGTGGTCTGCTGCGCGGCCCAGCCGGGGGCGAGCCGGCCGGTGGCCGTGCCGACGAGCGCCGGGGCGCCGGAACCGTTCGCCTCGACGAGGGCCGGCTTTCCGGGCTCCTTCACCGCGATGACCGGCTTGTCGGCCTTCGCCCGCGCCTTCTTCGCGGCCTCCTCGGCCTTCTTGGCCTTCTTCGGATCGGTCTCGGTCTCGGTCTCGTCGTCGTCGAGGACCGGCAGGGCCGGCTTCAGCTCGGCGGTGCCGTCCGCGCCCTCGCCCGCGCCCTTTCCGGTCTCCGTTCCGGGCGGGGTGAACGAGGTGTACCGCGTCTCCGCGAGGTCGGAGCCGCTGGGCGCCGGGCAGACCAGGCTGGAGCGTTCGACCGGCAGCGACGAGGCGGTCGCGGTCTCCTCGGCGGCCGGGCCCGCCGGCGCGTTGACCGAGGCGAAGCCGGTGATGGCGGCCAGGGCGACGGCGCCCGCGATGAGGGACAGGTGGGTGGACTTCACTCGGACTCGCCTCGCGATGCGTTACGGGTCTGCCAGGAGGCCTGGCCCGGGGTGTCGGGGTGCTCGCCGTTCTCGGCGGGGCGCTGGGCGGGGTCGGCGTACGGGGGCTGCTCCCCGGTGTACTGGCCGTACGGGTCGTGCCGGCCCTGCTGGTCGTACTCGTCGTACTGGTCGGGCCGGCCGGGGCTGCCGTACTGGCCGCCGCCGTCACCGTGCTCGCCGCCGTACCGCTCCTGCTGCTGTCCGTACGGGTCCTGGGCGCCGTAGCCGCCCTGGTCCGGGTGGCCGGGGCCGGAGGAGTAGCCGGTGTCCTGCTGGTACGTGGCGTAGTCGGCCTGCTGGTAGGGGGCTGCGGCCTGCTGGTCGGCGCCCTGGTACTGCTGCCCGTCCCACTCCCCGTAACTCTGCTGCGGGAGCGCCGCGTAGCCCGCGGTGGTGTCCTGCGGGTCGTAGCCGCTGCTCTCGGCGTACGGGTCGGCGTTCTGCTGGCCGGGGATGTACTCCCCCGGGCCGGCTGCCTCTGCCGAGGCCGGGGCCGGGGCCGGTGCGGACGGAGGCGCGGACGGAGGCGCGGACGGAGGCGCGGTGGGCGGCGGGGGCGGGAACTCCCCGGGCCCGTCGGCCCGATAGCCGTCCTCGGCCCGATAGCCGTCCTCGGCCGGGTGGCCGTCCTGCGCCCGGTGGCCGTCCTCGGCCGGATAGCCGCCCTGCGCCGGATAGCCCTCCTCGGCCGCACGGCCGTCCTGCGCCTGATAGCCGTCCTCCGACGCCTGCGTGGCCGCCGCCTCCGCCTCCGCCGCGGCCCGGAGCCTGCGGGCGCGGCGGCCGTCGCCGTCGGCCGCGTCGGCGGCAACGGCGAGCGTCTCCTCGGGCAGGTCGTCGTCGATCTCCCGGCGGCGGCCCGGCAGGGCCATGACCACCAGGACCACGGCGAGCGCGCCCTGCGCCCAGAGCCAGACGGTGTGGGTGAAGGGGGCGTCGTACGTGAGGGCGAGGCGGCCGCCGCTCGCGGGCAGCTCGAAGCCCTGGGCCCAGCCGTCGACGGTCGTGCGGGTCAGCGGCTTGCCGTCGATCGTGGCCTGCCAGCCGGGCGTGGCCTCGTCGGCGATCCGCAGGACGCGGCCCTCGTCGCCGGCCGGAATGTCGGAGTGGGCCTCGACGGGTCCGGAGCCGACCGGGAGTCGCTCGCCCTCACCGCCGGCCGGGACCACCATCACGCGGGCGACCTGCCGGTCCACCCGCCACAGGGCGCTGCCGTCCAGCTGGCTGAGGCGGCTGAGACCAGGGGTCGTGTCGAGGACCCGGCTCATCTGGCGCGGTGCTCCGTCGCGTACGAGGACGTAGCGGATGGCGAAGTTGCCGAGCTGGCCGCCCTGGTCGGCGCCGGAGCCCGCGACCAGGTTGGCGACGACCTTGTCCAGGTGGCTGTTGGAGCCCGCCGCCTCGGTCAGCTCGCCGTCGCCCAGGCGCGCGCCGGAGCCCCGGACCAGGCTGTACGAGACGGTCTCGGGCGAGGTGCCGCCGAGGACCAGGGTGCGCGCCTGGTCCTGGGTCGAGCTCTCCTCGGCCACGAACGCGGGCACCTGTACGGGGTCGCGGCGCTCCAGCGGGCCGTCGGCGCCGCCGATCATCCAGCCGAAGGCGGCGAGCGCCGGGGCGAGGGCGGCGGCCAGGGCGATCAGGGCCGCGACGGGCTGGCGCCAGCCGAAGCTCTGCTCGGCGACCCGGACCCGGGCGCCGTCCGCGCCGACGAGCGCGGCGGCGATCAGGGCGGCGCCGTAGACGAGGGTGGCGGGTCCGGCCCAGGTCGAGCCGTTGGCGAGCGCCGCGAAGAGCAGGCCGACGAGCGCGGTGGCCCAGGCGGCCCGGACGGCGAACTGCCGGTCCTCGCGCAGCAGGGCCGCGAGCGCCGCCAGCACGATGCCGAGCAGCAGGACGCCGCCCGCCGCCTTGGGGCCGCCGGGGCTGATGCCGAGCAGGTCGAGCGCCGAAGCCGTCCCCGTACCGATGTCCAGGCCCGCTTCCCGCAGGAACGCGGACGGGTCGGTGAGGAGCGTGAGCGACCAGGGGGCCAGGACCAGCATCGGGGTGCCGACGGCGGCGAGGAAGCGGAGCCCGTACGCGGCGATGTCGCGTCGGCGCAGCGCCAGCACGCCGAGGCCGAGCACCACGGCGAGCGGCCAGACGATCGGGGTGAACGCGGTCGTGACGGTGAGGAGCAGGGCGTACGTCCAGGTGGCGCGCCAGCTGCCGCGCGCCGCGTCCGGATCGGTGCCGCTCCGGAACCCGTGGGCGGCGACGGCCGCACGGGCGATCAGCGGCAGCAGGACGAGCAGGACGGCGGTGCCGAGGCGGCCGGTGGCCAGGCCGCCGGTCGCGGCGGGCAGGAAGGCGTACGCGACGCTCGCCCAGGCCCGCAGCAGCCGCGACGGGAGCAGCGGCCGGGAGGCGAAGTACGCGGTGAGCCCGGCCAGCGGGACCGAGCAGACCAGCAGGACGGCGACGGCGAAGCCGGTGGAGCCGAGGAAGAGGGCCGACAGGGCGGCGAGCAGCGCGAGGTAGGGCGGGGCGGTCTCGGTGGAGCCGGTGGAGATCGTGTGCCAGGCGTCCGCGTACCGGCCCCACAGCTCGCCGGCCTCCGCGGGGGCGGGCAGCAGGGCGCCGCCCGCCAGGGAGCCGCCGGTGAGCAGGTTGCGGCAGGCGACGAGGGAGACCAGGAGCAGCAGGGCGAAGAGGACCGGGCCCGGTTTGCGGCCGATCCGCTTGAGCCGCGCGAACTGGTCCACTTCGAGGAAGTCCGCGTCGTCGCCGCCGGGCCCGGACTCGACGGCCCCGTGGCGCGAGCCGCCCGATTCGGCCTCGCTCCGGTTGCCGAAGTTGCCCGCGACCTGTTCGACGGTGGCCCGGACGGTGGCGCCCGGCGGCGGGAAGAGCGCCCGCAGCTCGGCCGCGTCGACCACGCCCTTTCCGCGGTCGCGGCGGGCGGCGAGGATGCGGCCGGGCCGCAGCAGGGAGCCCAGGAGGCCGGTGACCTCGTCGAGCGCCTGGCCGGGGACCTTGCCGACGAGGTAGGCGAGGGTACGCAGGAGGGTGCCGACGACGAGCCGGAGCAGGACCCAGGGCAGGGCCTTGGCGCGCGCGTTGACGAGCATCGTGTAGACCGCGCCGGCCTTGTCGACGCGGTGCGGGCTGGCGACCGAGCGGCCGGCGCAGTCGATGGGGCGGCGCTCGCGGGCGGATGCCTCGGCGTGGCGCAGGACGGCGTCCGGGGCGACGAGGACCCGGTGGCCGGCCAGGTGGGCGCGCCAGCACAGGTCGACGTCGTCGCGCATCAGGGGCAGGCTGCGGTCGAAGCCGCCGAGCTCCTCGTAGACGTCGCGGCGGATGAGCATGCCGGCGGAGGAGACGGAGAGGACCGTACGGACCTGGTCGTGCTGGCCCTGGTCCTGCTCGCGGCGGTCCAGGCCGGTCCAGCGGCGGCCGCTGTTGGCGATGGAGACGCCGACTTCGAGGAGCTGCTTGCGGTCGTACCAGCCGCGCAGCTTGGGGCCGACGATCGTGGCGTACTTGTCGGTGTCCACGACGCGCAGCATCTCGGCGAGCGCGTCCGGCTCGGGGGCGCAGTCGTCGTGGAGCAGCCAGAGCCATTGGACCGGTTCGCCGTGCGGCAGCTCCGGCAGGTCGTAGTTCTCGTCGACCCAGGTCCGGGTGGCCGGGTCCCAGCCGCCGGGGCGCCTGAGGTACGGCAGGTCCTCGGGGGTGAGCACCCCGGCGGTGCGGGCCGCCTCGTCGACGGCCGTGCCGAAGCTCGTACGGCGGGCGAGGTGCAGGACGCGGTCGTCGCCGAGCGCCTCGGTGACCAGCCGGGCGGAGTCGTCGGCGCTGCCGGTGTCGGCGGCGACGACGTTCTGTACGGGGCGTTCCTGCCCGAGCAGCCCGGCCAGCACGTCGGGCAGCCAGCGGGCGCCGTCGTGGGAGACGAGCACGGCGGTGACGACGTGCCGGGGGAACTCTGGGGCGGCGGCGGCCGCGTTCGGCGCCGCCGAGTGGCTGTGCACGGACATCGAGGTACGGGCCCTCCGGCCGGGTCCGGGGGCGTATCCCCGGGGGCTGCATCGGTGTACACGCGCGCCCCGGCGGGGCGTTGGCGCATCTCGGACGGGGCCCCACACTAACGGTACGGATACCTGGTGGTGGCCCCGAGCGGGTGAAGGGGGCGGGGGAGGCTCGCAGGATGCGCGGGGGAAGGTGCCGGGGAAGGCACGGAATGCCGGGGAAGGCGCGGAAGAGGGCGCGGAGGAAGGTACGGAGGAGGGCGCGGGGTGCGCGCCGGGGTGAGGCCGGGCGGGCAGTGGGGGCGTGGGGCGCCTGGAGGGTGCCCGGCGGGGGCGTGGAGGGTGCGCGGCGAGGGCGTGCAGGGTTACGCAGCGAGGGCGGCGTGTGGCGGGCGCCGGCGGGGGCGTGGAGGGTGCCGCAGCGAGGGCGGCGTGGCGGGCGTCGGCCGGTGCGTGGAGGGGGCGCGGAGGGGGCGCGGAGGGCGCGTACATGCCGACGGCCCGTCGCCTCTCCCCGGGGATGGGGGCGATGGGCGACGGGCCGTCGGGGCGTGGTCCTGGGAGCCCTGCTCGGGAAAGGGCTGTCGGGGCCGGGCCGGAGAGCTGTCTAGATCGCTGCCTTCTTGAGACGCCGTCGTTCGCGCTCCGAGAGCCCGCCCCAGATACCGAAGCGTTCGTCGTTGGCCAGGGCGTACTCAAGGCACTCCGAACGCACCTCACAGGCGAGACAGACCTTCTTGGCCTCGCGGGTGGATCCGCCCTTTTCGGGAAAGAAGGACTCGGGATCGGTCTGGGCGCACAGTGCGCGCTCCTGCCAGCCGAGTTCCTCGTCCGCGTCCTCGACCAGCAGTTGCTGGAACAGCTCGGTCATGTGCGCCCCTCGTCTGTCTCTTGCGTCCCGTGATGCGGTCGTTACTGATTGCGACCGAACGACACGAGTGAAATTACAAGTGTGTATCTCCAAGCCAGTCAAGCGAGGATCTGCTATTGGCCCAGGGATTCACTCTGCGGAACCAAGCCTATGCGGTAAGTGTTCAAATCACCAAAAACCTGACATATGCCACCGGCCCCACTCCATCACACCTTCCCTCGGTCAAGACGATCAGGGGCACTGTCGCGTTGCGATTCGATCACTGTAGCGATCAAGGTCACAGTCCGGTCACAGCCCCTCAGTCACGTTTAGCGGTGCGGGTGATGCGCCATGTCTCCGCACTCGCCGGTGAGCAAACCTTTCTCCTCGCGCGACAACCGAAAGGGGTGAACCATTTCCCCCATATCGGGCATCGGGTTGACAGGGGGCGATTCAACCGGTCTCCTTGATCTCATGTCAGCGATCACAGCGATGCATGCCACCCACGTCCGTGGGTTCCGCAGCGCTGTCCAGGCCCGCTGTTGCTGTTCCTGCTGTCACAGCTGTTGATGCCCTAGTGCTCCAGCTCTGATCCAGCCTTCTTGATCCAGCCTTCCTGCACTTCCTTCCCCCTGCTTTTCCGGCTTCCCCGCACGCCTTCCGCGGCTGCCGACGCTCCACGCGACTCCCCGCACGTGCTCCCCCCATGCCGAGGAACCACCGCACCCCATGAACAGCGACAGCGACCTTCAGATCGCCGGCGACATCCTTGAGGTCCAGCACCTCCTGCAGCCCGCCCGCGAGCACCCGTCCACCGTCTCCGAGTTCGTCGGCCTCGCCCGCTCCATCGCGGCCGACCGTGCGCGCTGGGCCGGACTCGTCCGGTACGACACCACCACCCGCTGGTACCACCGGCTCCACACCGGTCCCGGCTACGAGGTGTGGCTGCTCAGCTGGGTGCCCGGACAGGGCAGCGGGCGCCACGACCACGGTCGCTCCGCCGGCGTACTGACGGTCCTGGAAGGCGAGTTGACCGAGCACACCGAGCGCGGGAGCCAGGCCCTCGGCGCCGGGGCGCAGCGCGTCTTCGCCGCCGGATACGCCCACGAAGTGGTCAACGACTCGCTCGAACCGGCCGTCAGTCTGCACATCTACTACCCGGGTCTGACCGAGATGCCGATGCACGCCGCGCAATGCGCCCCGACGGCCGTGGATGTCGTACCCGCCTGACAAACTGCTGTGCATGCGCATTGTTGTTCTGGCCGGCGGTATCGGTGGTGCTCGTTTTCTGCGTGGCCTCAAGCAGGCCGCGCCCGACGCGGACATCACGGTCATCGGCAACACGGGTGATGACATCCATCTGTTCGGGCTGAAGGTCTGCCCCGACCTCGACACCGTGATGTACACCCTCGGCGGTGGCATCAACGAGGAGCAGGGCTGGGGGCGGACCGACGAGACCTTCCAGGTCAAGGAGGAGCTCGCGGCGTACGGGGTGGGGCCCGGGTGGTTCGGTCTCGGCGACCGCGACTTCGCGACCCACATCGTCCGTACGCAGATGCTCGGCGCGGGCTATCCGCTCAGCGCGGTCACCGAGGCGCTCTGCGCCCGCTGGCAGCCGGGGGTGCGGCTGCTGCCCATGTCCGACGACCGGGTCGAGACGCACGTCGCCGTCGAGCTGGACGGCGAGAGCAAGGCCATCCACTTCCAGGAGTACTGGGTGAAGCTGCGCGCCTCCGTCGAGGCGCAGGCGATCGTACCGGTCGGGGCGGAGCAGGCGAAGCCGGCGCCGGGGGTGCTGGAGGCCATCGGCGCCGCCGACGTCATCGTCTTCCCCCCGTCGAACCCGGTGGTCTCCATCGGCACCATCCTCGCCGTGCCCGGCATCCGGGAGGCCATCGCCGAGGCCGGGGTGCCGGTCGTCGGCCTCTCCCCCATCGTCGGGGACGCGCCCGTGCGCGGTATGGCGGACAAGGTGCTCGCGGCCGTGGGCGTCGAGTCCACGGCGGCCGCCGTGGCCCAGCACTACGGGTCGGGGCTGCTGGACGGGTGGCTGGTCGACACGGTGGACGCGGGTGCGGTCGGCGAGGTCGAGTCGGCGGGCATCCGGTGCCGGGCGGTGCCGCTGATGATGACGGACGTCGACGCGACGGCGGAGATGGCCCGGCAGGCGCTGGAGCTGGCCGGGGAGGTCCGGGCGTGAGCGTTTCCGATGCTGGTGGTGGGCCTGCGGTTGTTGCTGGTGGTGGCTCTGGGGCTGTTGCCGGTGGTGACTCTGGCGCTGCTGCCGGTGGTGGCTCCGGGGCTATTGGTGATGGTGGGCCTGCGCCTTCCTTTCGTGTCTGGGCGCTGGGCGGCATTCCCGAAGTGCGGGCCGGTGACGATCTCGCCAAGCTGATCGCCGGGGCCGAGCCGGGGCTGGTCGACGGTGACGTCCTGCTCGTCACCTCGAAGATCGTCTCCAAGGCCGAGGGCCGGATCGTCCAGGCCGCGGACCGTGAGGCCGCCATCGACGCCGAGACCGTACGGGTCGTGGCCCGGCGCGGCACGCTGCGGATCGTGGAGAACCGGCAGGGCCTGGTCATGGCCGCGGCCGGGGTCGACGCCTCGAACACGCCGGCCGGGACCGTGCTGCTGCTCCCCGAGGACCCCGACGCCTCCGCCCGCGCCATCCGGGACGGGCTGCGGGACACCCTCGGCGTGGAGATCGGCGTCGTCATCACCGACACCTTCGGGCGGCCCTGGCGCAGCGGGCTGACCGATGTCGCGATCGGGGCGGCGGGGGTGCGGGTGCTGGACGACCTGCGCGGCGGGACGGACGCGTACGGCAATCCGCTCAGCGCCACGGTCGTGGCGACGGCGGACGAGCTGGCCGCCGCCGGGGACCTGGTCAAGGGCAAGGCCGCGGGGCTGCCGGTCGCCGTGGTGCGGGGGCTGGCGCATGTGGTCTCCCCCGATGATGAGGATTCCCCAGGCGCTCGCGCCCTGGTGCGAGGCGCGGCCGATGACATGTTCCGGCTCGGGACGTCGGAGGCGGTGCGCGAGGCGGTGACCCTGCGGCGTACGGTGCGCGAGTTCAGCGACGAGCCGGTGGACCCGGGGGCGGTGCGGCGGGCCGTGGCGGCGGCGGTGACGGCTCCGGCGCCCCATCACACGACGCCGTGGCGGTTCGTGCTGCTGGAGTCCGCCGAGTCGCGGACCCGGCTCCTCGACGCGATGCGGGACGCCTGGATCGCGGATCTGCGGCGCGACGGCAAGAGCGAGGAGTCGATCGCCAAGCGGGTGCGGCGCGGTGACGTGCTGCGCAACGCGCCGTATCTGGCGGTGCCGTGCCTGGTGATGGACGGCTCCCATACGTACGGGGACAAGCGGCGGGACACGGCGGAGCGCGAGATGTTCGTGGTCGCGGCCGGGGCGGGCGTGCAGAACTTCCTGGTGGCGCTCGCGGGTGAGCGGCTGGGGTCGGCCTGGGTGTCCTCGACAATGTTCTGCCGCGAGGTGGTGCGGGAGGTGCTGTCGCTGCCGGCGTCGTGGGATCCGTTGGGGGCGGTGGCTGTGGGGCATGCGGTGGGGGTGCCTCGGGAGCGGGCGGTTCGGGATGCGGAGGCGTTTCTCACCGTGCGGTGAGGTGGAGTGGGGTTGGGGGGCGGTGGGGTTGCGCGGTGTGGGGGCGTGCGGCGTGGGGGCGTGCGGCGTGCCGGGGCCGGGGGGCCGTGGGGCCGCTGCGCGGGGCTTGTCCCCTACCCGCCCCTTCCCGAAACCGGGGCTGCGCCCCGGGCCCCCTTTGTCCTCAAGCGCCGGACCGGCTGAGGTTTGGGGGGGGGCCGCCCCGCCCCCCCGGGCCGGGCAGC
>NZ_JBEYKR010000172.1:0-13728 GCF_040703535.1 Streptomyces sp. NPDC007346 | reverse complement strand
GGGCGCTCGGGCGGAGTGCTAACGACCTTCTGCTTGCTCAAACGCGAAATGATCGGCTCGCGCTCTCCGCGCGAGCGGAGGTGAGTCGCCCATTGCCGTGGAGGAACGAGGCAGACCCCCAGCACACAGCCCCGGCCCCGCCGCACTGCTCTACGTCGAGCAGGACCGAAGGGGCGTCCGTCAGCCGTGGGAGTCCTCTTCACGGGCCCGCCAGGCAGACGTATCTCCACCGCCGTCCTGCGCGACGCCACACACTGGGACGACGTGGTCACCAAGCTCGGCTACGAACATCTGCCCCGCCACGACCTCCGGCACACCGCACTCACCTGGTTCGCCCACGCCGGGGTCCACGTACACGTCCTACGCAGGATCGCCGGCCACGGTTCACTGCCCACCACCCAGCGCTACCACCCGGACGTCCACAAGATCACGGCCGGCGCCGGGGGCGGCGCGCTCGGCCCACTTCTACGTGCTGCGCGCACCGCGCTCACTCCCGGGCCCCATCGTCATGACCCGCAGACCCGCAGACCCGGTCAAGGACGCCGGACCTCCACCGGTCCCCAACTAGTCCCCAAAAATGATCAAGGGCCGGTCTCGGATTACTCCGAAACCGGCCCTGACCTGCGACTGTCTCCAGTCGGGACGACAGGATTTGAACCTGCGACCCCTTGACCCCCAGTCAAGTGCGCTACCAAGCTGCGCCACGTCCCGATGCGTTTTCGCCCGGTTGCCCAGGGCGGCCTCGCAGGACAAACATTACCTCACTCCGAGGACCGGATCGACGTCCGGGCCTGCTGGGCGCGGGCCGCCAGCCCTTCGGCTCCGCAGGCCATGGCCTGCTTCTGGGCACGGGCCAGTTCCCGGTGCGAGCCGATCGCGATGCCGTAGTCGACGCGGGCGAGCGCGTGCTCGTAGGCGGAGGAGGACTTCTCCAGGTGGCGGACCGCGTCGGCGAGGAGGTGCTCCGCCTCCTCGGGCGGTGCGAAGAGCGCGACGCAGCGCAGGGCTTCGCCGATGGCGGTCTCCGTGCCGAACCGTTCGGCGTGCACCCGGGCGCGGGCCGCGAGGTGGGCCGCACGGCCCGGGTCGTCGTCGGCCAGGGCACGGGCGAGGTCACCGGCCCACGGCGCCCAGACGCCGTTGAACCGTTCGCGCGGCTCCAGGGCGGCGCCCGCCGCTTCGAGTTCGGCGACGGCCTCTTCCTTACGGCCTTCGGCCAGCAGCAGGCGGCCCACGACGCACGGGCCGTCCGGCAGCACCATCGCGCTGGGGTAGGGCGGCCCGAAGTGGTAGCGGTCGGCGATCTTGCGGGCCTCGGCGGTGCAGCCGCGGGCCAGCAGCGTGTCGATGAGCAGACATGCCGCGTCCCAGTGGACGGGCAGGCCGGAGCCGACCCGGTCGGCGAGGCGGAGCCCCTCGCGCAGGAAGCCCTCGGCCTCCGCGAGGCGGCCCCGACGGCGGTGGACCATGCCCAGCAGGGTGTGCGCGAACGCCAGGTGCGCCCCGCTCCAGCCGGAGATCTCGAAGGCCCGTACGGCTTCGCCGAAGAGGCTCTCGGCCCGGTCCAGCTGGTCGGTGAAGGCATAGGTGATGCCGACCATGGTGGGCAGTTCGAAGCCCCACTCGGAGTCGGTCCAGCCCAGGCCCCGGGCGGGGCTGCCGTCGATCAGGGCGCGTTCGCACAGGTCGACGATGAGCTGGGCGTTCTCGCCGCGCAGCATGGCGTCGAAGGCCCGCAGGGTGAGCAGCGCCCGTTCGGCGTTGTCGCGGCCCTTGAGGTGGTCGGCGTTGCGGGTCAGGCGCTGGGAGCGGGCCGGTCCGTCCTCCTCGATGGCCTGCATGCCCTCCCACATGAAGTGCGCGGCCTGCAGCCGCATCAGGCCGGGGCCCGGAGCCGTACGGGCCGCCTCGGCGGCCAGGGAGAGCGCCGCTTCCTTGAGCTGGTTGTTGTGGGCGAGCGCGGCGGCGAGGCGGAACGTCGCGTCGATCCTCAGGCCGTCGTCGAGCCCCGGCATGTCCAGGGCCGCACGCAGGTGCTGCACGGTGGTGGGCGGTGAGCTGAGCAGGGTGGCGCAGCCCAGCTCGTACAGCAGGACCGCGCGGTCCTTCGGGCGGGGCGGCTCCTCCAGCGCACGCTCCAGACAGCGCCTGGCCGCTTCGGGGGCGCCGACGGCGAGGTGCTGGCCCGCGGCTTCGCGGAGCTGGGCGACCAGTTCCTGGTCGTCGTCCGGGTGGACCTCCAGCAGGTGGCGGGAGGCCGCGGCGGCGCCGAGGCCGGCCCGGGTGATGGCCCAGGCGGCGCGTCCGTGCATCGCGGTGCGGGTGGCCGGCGGGATGGAGCGGTAGACGGCGGTCGCGATCAGCGGGTGGACGAACTCCAGCGGGTCGAAACCGCTGACGATACGGGCGTCGCGCAGCCGCGCCGTGCAGTCGGCGGCCTCCGCCGAACTCATCCCGGCGAGGGTGGCGGCCAGCTCCTGGGAGATGTCGGTTCCGAGCACGGCCGCGGCCCAGGCGAACCGGTTGGCGTTGGTGCCGAGCCGCTCCAGCCGGGCGACGAGTCCGCTGCCGCGGGCGGAGGCGCCCAGCTCCCGCAGCTGTCCGGCCGATTCCTCGACCGGCGCCAGCTCCTGGTCCTGGACCTTGGCGACCAGCTCGACGGCCTCGTACGGGTTGCCTCCGGTGACGGCCCACACCTCGCGGCAGAACGGGTCGTCGGCGTGTTCGCCCAGGGCCGCGCGGGCCAGTTCGGCGGTGGCGTCCGGGGTCAGTGCCCGCAGGGCGACCCGGGTGATGGTGCTCGGTCCCTCGGCATCGCGCTCCGCCTCGCGGTCGGCGGCGTAGCTCGCGTTGCGTTCGGCCATCTCCTGCGGCCGGTACGCCTGGACGACCAGGAGCGGGAGTTCACCGAGGCGGGCGGTGAACGAGGCCAGCCAGGAGAGGGATTCGCCGTCCGCCCAGTGGGCGTCGTCCACCAGCAGCAGTAACGGCCGGTGGCTGAGGCGGGAGGCGAGCCGGGCGACGACGAAGTCGAGGCCGTCACGGACACCCTGCGGGTCGGGCTGCGGGCCGCTGGGCTCGGCGAGCCCGAGCGCGGGCGCCGTGGTGTCGTACCAGTCGCCGAACAGAGCCCGGGTCTCGTCGGGCGGGAGCTGGTTCAGTGCGGGCTGGAGCAACTGCCGTACGACGTGGAACGGTACGGAGGTGACGGTCTCGCCGCCACGGGCGGACCAGATGGTGCAGCGGTCGGCGGCCATCGCCCGGATCTCGGCGAGCAGGGCGGTCTTCCCGAGCCCCGCCTCCCCGCTGAAGACCAGGAGTCCGCCGGCGGCCTGCGCTCCGCACAGGTCGTCCACCGCACGCGCGGCGGCGGCGAGTTCCGGTTCACGCTCGTACAACGGCCGGGACGGCTTCATGCCCACCCTTCCCCAAATGGCATGCAGTGACGACGGTCGAGCCTAGTCGTGCGCGGGTGCTCACCGACAGGGTTCGGCCGATTCCTTGCAGGTACGAGGCACAATCGAGTAGTGAACGAGACGCACAGGGACCGTGACACCGAAGGCCGGGCACGCAACGCGCGCCCCCGGGACGGACTGGGGCGGCCGCTGCCCTACGGAACACCCGGAGTGGAGCGGCAGCCCGAGGGCGTCGTCCGCGCACCGCACGAGACGCTCCGGGAGGCACAGCGGCTGCTGGACGCGGGGATGCCGTTCCACGCCCACGAGGTGTTCGAGGACGCCTGGAAGTCGGGGCCGCAGAGCGAGCGCGAGCTGTGGCGGGGGCTCGCACAGGTGGCCGTGGGACTGACCCATGCCGCGCGCGGCAACACGGCGGGCGGGGCACGGCTGCTGCGCCGGGGTGCGGGCGCGCTCACCTCGTACGGGCAGGCCCGGCCGCACGGCATCGGGGTCGACGGACTGGTCGACTGGGCCCGGGAGTTGGCCGGCCGGGTGGAGACGGGCGGCACGGTGGACGCGGGGGCCGAGGCGCCCCGGCTGCTGGGGTAGCCGGGGAGGCTCCCCGGTCCGGGCGGACGGCGGAAGGCCCTGGGCCGGGAACGGGCCTGCCGATCAGCCGTTACGATCCGGCTCCATGAGCACTTCTGACCAGGACCAGGACCAGGACCGGGACCGGCGCAAGGGCCGGGACCGGGGCACCGACGCCCCGATAGCCGAGGACGTACGCGACGCCGAGGACACCGACACGGGCACGGGCAAGGACATCGACGTCGAGGACCGACGGACCGGCATCGGGGACAGCGGCACCGAGGCCGGGGACAGCGGCACCCGCTTCGAGGACGGCGAGACCGGCGGCGCTGACACCGAAACCGGCGGCGCTGACAGCGAGACCGACGTCGGTGACGGTGAGACCGGGAAGAGACTGACGCCGCGCCAGGCCCGGCGGCTGCGGATCGTCCTCTCCTCCGTGGGCATGGCCGCGATGGGCGTGGTCCTCGCCCTGCGGATCGCGAGCCGGTCGTCGGTGCTGGTCGTCGGCGTGTACGGGCTGGCGCTCATCCTGTGCGGCCTGGTGATCGAGCTCAGCAGGAACGGCCGCACCAGGCTCGGCAGCTGGCTGCTCGGGGCCGGCCTGGTGGCCGCTGTCGGCGCGGACTGGCTACTGCTTCCCTGAGTCGCGCGGCTCCACACGTGAGTGGCGGCTCCAGGGACCGCCCCCTGATCGTTTGATCGCTTCCGCCTCCTTCTGGTCGATCTCTTGACCGCTTACGAACGCTCGATCAGGATTTCGGTGCCGACCGCGTCGACCACGAAGGGCCTGGCCTTCCCGTATGACGACCTTCCGCTCCCCCTCCTTCGGACTTCCCCCGGAGGACCGGGGGTCGAGCCCTCACACCGGGTACACCCGAGCGCACTGGGAGGCCGCCGCCGACGGGCTGCTGCACGCCGCCTGGCAGTGGGCCACCCCCGGCGGGGCGCTGCTCGACCTGCCCGGCCCCCCGTCACACTCCGGGGTGCGCTCCGACGGTCTCGAGGGGTACGCGCGGACCTTCCTGGCGGCCGCCTTCCGGGTCGCCGGGGCCGCGGGGAAGGACCCGCACGAATGGCTGGATCGGTACGCACGGGGGCTCGCGTCCGGTACCCGTACGCCGGGGCGGGACGACACGGAGTCCTGGCCGGTCATCCTGGACCACCATGTGCAGGGGCAGCCGATGGTGGAGTCCGCGTCCGTCGCGCTCGGGCTGCGGCTCACCCGGCCCTGGCTCTGGGACCGGCTGGAGCCCGGGGTGCAGGACCGGGCCGAACAGTGGCTGCGGGGTGCGCTGCGGCATCTTCCGGCGGGCAACAACTGGTACCTCTTCCCGTACACGGTCGCCGGCTTCCTGGAGTCGGTGGGACGCGGGGACGCGGAGACGGCCCGCGCCCGGGAGCGGGCGCTGGACCTGCTGGAGGGCTGGTACCGGGGCGGCGGCTGGTACGCAGACGGCGACGGGCGCGCCTTCGACCACTACAACGGCTGGGCGCTGCACCTGTATCCGACGCTGGACGCCCTCCTGGCGGGCGACGAAGGCGCCTTGGGGCACCACGGGCAGCGGCTGCGCGAGCACCTGGAGAGCTTCTCGCTGATGTTCGGCGGCGACGGGGCCCCGCTCCACTTCGGGCGCTCGCTCACCTACCGCTTCGCCGCGAGCGCGGCCGTGGGCCTGGGCGCGGTGTCCGGACACACCCCGCTCTCCCCCGGGGTGTCGCGGCGGCTGGTCAACGGGTCGCTGCGGTACTTCCTGGAGCGCGGCGCGAGCGGCGGTGACGGCCTGCTGAGCCTCGGCTGGCACGGCCCCCACCCGGCGACGCTGCAGTCCTATTCCGGTCCCGCGTCGCCCTATTGGGCGTCGAAGGCGTTCGTCGCCCTGTTGGCGCCCGCCGGGCACCCGCTGTGGGCGTCGGTGGAGGAGCCGGCGCTGAGCGAGGGCCCGGACCGGGTGCTGTCCGTACCGGCGCCCGGGTTCCTGGTGCAGTCGACGCGGGCGGACGGGGTGGTGCGGCTGCACAACCACGGCAGCGACCATGTCCGCCCGGACGAGGGCGAGTCGGCGGCCGGCGCGGACCCGCACTACGCGCGGCTCGCCTACTCCACCGTGACCGGACCGACGTCGGCGGCGAACCCGGCGGACAACCACCTGTCGGTGACGGTCGGCGGGGTACGCAGCACCCGGCGCCGTATCCATCCGCTCGGGGCCGGGCACGGCGAGGGCTGGGGCTGGGCCGGGTCCTGGCACACCCCCGTCTTCCCGGCGGGGCCGTCCACCTCCCCCGGCCTCCGGGTGGAGAGCGTGACGGTGGCGCGGGGCCGCTTCGAGCTGCGGGTGCACCGGGTGCTGGGGGCGCCGGACGGGGCACGGGCCGAGCTGACCGGCTGGGCGGCGGAGCCCGGGGGTCCGGTGTGCTCCCAGCTGTACGGGCTCCACGGCTGGGAGGCCCTGGAGGAGGTACGGGCCCCGCAGGGCACGGCGTTCACCCGCTGGGCGGTGCTGCCCCGGCTGGCCGTCGACGCGGCGGGGACGGTGGTCCTGGTCGCCCTCGCGTCGCTCACGGCGGAGCCGGGGGCCGGGCCGTTGGAACCGGTCGTGGACGAGGTGGTCGTGGGGCGCGGTCCGGACGGTGAGACGGTCGAGGCCGGCTGGGCGGAGGACGGGACGCGGACGCGGATCGTCTTCGGCCGGGGGTCGGTGGCGGTGGATCACTCGTAGGGAGGACGGCGGATCGTCCTCGGGCCGGGGTCCGAGGTCCGGGGCCCGAAGTCCGGGGCCCGAGGCCCGAGGCCCGGGTTCGGCCACCAGGGTTCAATCGCCATGGACCACACATAGGCCGGACCACAGCCCCGGTCACACGTCGGTACGGATCACCACCACCAGGGTGCGGGGGCCGTGCACGCCCTCCACCCGCTCCAGCTCGATGTCGGAGGTGGCCGAAGGGCCGCTGATCAGCGTCGTCGGCCGCTCGGGCACCAGCTTGGCCACCGCCTCGGGCACTCCGGCCTGGACGGAGGAGAGGTCGATGACGCAGAGGTGCAGATCGGGGACGAGGGACAGCGCCCGGCGGCCCTGGTCGGGCGAGCCGTCCAGGAAGATCGTGCCGGTCTCGGCGCAGCCGGCGGCCGAGGCGGTCACCACCGCGTCCAGGCAGTCCAGTTCGGGCGCGGTGACGTCCGCCGAGTCCCGGCTCACCTCACCGTCGTAGGCGTCGAGCCAGTGGGGATCCAGCCCGGCCGGCACACCGATCCGGCGGGCGCCGTGGTCGCGCAGCACGTCGGCGAGGATCCGCGCCGTGCGGTCGGCGGTGCAGGGGTGGACCTCGGCCTTGTAGTCGAGGAGCCGGTCGGTGAAGAGGGCGAGGCGTTCGCCGTCGGGCAGGACCCGGCCGGTGCGGTAGTCGCGCGGTACGACGGTGGCGGGCGTCGGGGCCAGGGCCAGGGCCTCACGGACCCGGCCGAGCACGGTGTCACGGGCACGCGTCACTTCGTCCCTTCCTCTCCCTGCCCCGGGTCCTCCGCATCGGCCGCATCGGCTCCCCGCCCCCGGTCGTGTTCGTCGGCGGCCGCCCGGAGCGCCGCCCGGCCCTCGTCGGAGGCGAACCAGGCGCGGAAGGTCTGCCGGGGCGGGGCCGCCGTGTCACGGCTCTCGCTCCAGCCGCTGAGCGGCGCGGGCAGCCGGGAGATCATCCCGTCACGTCCCGCGACCACACGGCCGAGCCCGGCCGCCTTCTGCGCGCCCGTGTACAGCGCGGGCCGTCTCATCACGGCGGCGGCCGCCTTCATCGCCAGCTTCTCGGGCGTGGTGCCGGCCTGTTCGGTGTGCTGGTGGCGCAGCTCCACCAGCAGCGAGGGAATGTCGATCTTCACGGGGCAGGCGTCGAAACAGGCCCCGCAGAGGCTGGAGGCGTACGGCAGCGAGCTGTTGGGGTCGTCGGTGGTGGCATCCATCCCGGCGAGCTGGGGAGTGAGGACGGCGCCGATCGGGCCGGGGTAGGTCGAGCCGTAGGCGTGGCCGCCGGTCCGTTCGTAGACCGGGCAGACGTTGAGACAGGCCGAGCAGCGGATGCAGTTGAGCGCCGCGCGCCCGACGGTGTCGGCGAGGGCCGCCGTACGGCCGTTGTCGAGCAGCACCAGATGGAAGTCCTGGGGGCCGTCGCCGGGTGTCACCCCCGTCCACAACGAGGTGTAGGGGTTCATGCGTTCACCGGTGGAGGAGCGCGGCAGCAGTTGGAGGAAGACCTCCAGGTCCTGGTAGCGCGGCAGCACCTTCTCGATGCCCATCACGGTGATCAGCGTGTCGGGGAGGGTGAGGCACATGCGGCCGTTGCCCTCGGACTCGACGACGGAGAGGGTGCCGGTCTCGGCGATGCCGAAGTTGGCGCCGGACACGGCGACCTTCGTCGTCATGAACTTCTGCCGCAGATAGGCACGGGCCGCCGCCGCGAGGTGGGCCGGGACGTTGTCCAGATCCTGGTCGACGCCGGGGATGCGGTCCAGGAAGATCTGCCGGATCTCGTCCCGGTTGCGGTGGATCGCCGGCACCAGGATGTGCGACGGCTTGTCGTGCGCGAGCTGCACGATGAGTTCGGCGAGGTCGGTCTCGTACGGGGTGATGCCGACCGACTCCAGGTGCTCGTTGAGCCCGGTCTCCTGGGTGGCCATCGACTTGACCTTGATGACCTCGCCGCTGCCGGTGGCCTTCACCAGCCCGGCGACGATCTCGTTCGCCTCGGCGCCGTCGCGCGCCCAGTGGACGGTGCCGCCGTGCTCGGTGACCTTGCGCTCCAGTTGTTCGAGGAGTTCGGGCAGCCGGTTCATCGCGTCGGTCTTGATGGCGGAGCCGGCGGCGCGCAGCGCCTCCCAGTCGGGGAGTTCGCCGGTGACGCTCAGTCGTTTGGCGCGGATGGTGGTGGTGGCCTTGCCGAGATTGCGGCGCAGCTGTCCGTTGCCCAGCTCGTGGCGGGCGGCCCGTGGGAAGGGCTCGTCGCCGCGCAGGTTTCCGGTGCCGTACGGGGAGCGGGGCGGCCGGGCGGGCATGCCGAGGAAGGTGCTCATACGGCGGCCTCCGTCAGGTCGTCGGGGGTGGCGCGGGTGGCGGCGAGGATCCGGGCGAGGTGGAGGGTGCGGGTCCCGGAGCGGTTACGGGAGAGCCCGCCGCCGATGTGCATCAGGCAGGAGGAGTCTCCGGCCGTGCAGACCTCCGCCCCGGTGGTGGCGATGCTGTCCAGCTTGTCGTGGAGCATCGCGGTGGACGTCCCGGCGTTCTTCAGGGCGAAGGTCCCCCCGAACCCGCAGCAGGAGTCGGCGCCGGGCAGCTCGACGAGGTCGATGGAGTCGACGGCACGCAGCAGCCGGAGCGGTCTGTCGCCGACGCGGAGCATCCGCAGCGAGTGGCAGGTCGGGTGGTACGTCACCCGGTGCGGGAAGTACGCGCCGACCCCGGTCACCCCGAGGACGTCGACGAGGAGCTCGGAGAGTTCGTACGTCTTCGCCGCGACGGTGGCCACCCCGGCGCGCAGGACGGCGTCCCCGTAGCGGTCGGCGACGATCGCGTGCTGATGGCGGACCGAACCGGCACACGAACCGGACGGCACGACGACCGCGTCGACGGAGGCGTCGCCGAACTGTTCGGCGAAGTTCCTGACCAGGGGAACGGGTTCGCGTTGGTACCCGGTGTTGATGTGCATCTGCCCGCAGCACGTCTGCCCCGGCGGGAACACCACCTCGTGTCCCAGGCGCGTGAGCAGGACGGCGGTGGAGCGCACCGCGTCGGGGAAGAGCGTGTCTCCCAGGCAGGTGGCGAAGAGTCCGATGCGCATGGGGCCTCCCCCTTCGGGTTCCGGTTCACTGCTCAGTTCACTACAAGGTTCCGTCGGTTCACTTCAAGGTTTCCGTCGGTGCGGGCGGACCGATCGAGGTCTATAGGTATGACCGAACAGAGATCGCATTCTCCGGGCGCCCCATGGCAGCACACGAAAGCGGTACACGGCAGCGGTACACGAAGGCGGCACGCGAAGGCCCCGACCGGTTCGGCGGTCGGGGCTTCGGTCGGCCCGTGCGGAGGGGCCGGGGGGGGTGCGGCGATGCGGGCGCCGCGCGTCAGCGGGCCGGTGGGTTTCCGGGGGTTCCCGGGATGTCCTTGCCGTGCAGACGGCCGCGCTGCGGGTCGAAGAGGTGGGCGGCGGCTCCCGCCACCACCAGTCCGGTGGCGATCAGGAGGCCGTGGCCGATGGCGATACCCATGCCCAGGGCGGTGAGGCCGAAGGCCATCCCCAGCCAGGCGTTGCGACGGCGGTACTCGCGCGGGCTGCGCGGGGTGCCGTCCGACATGGCCGCCGCGAAACCGGGGTCGTCGCGATGCAGCTGCTCCTCAAGGGCTCGCAGCCGTTCGTCGTACGTGGGCATGGTGTCTCCCTCCCGGTTCGGAGACCTCTCGGCCCCTCCGGCGCCGGCGCCGTGATACGGCACAGCCAGGGCCCCCGGGGCCCTCGATTTCATGATCGACGGGGATGTCCGGAAGGGCCATCGGGGGCAGCACCCATATTCGAGGGGGTGCACCATGTAGACGAGCGGTGGGCCGTGCGCCCTCCCACCGGCCGAGCGGGGGCATCCGGGCGACGGCGCGTTCCCCGCGCGCAGCGACGATAGTGGAGGCTGTCGACGCCCACGTCAATGCCCGCGTCAACGCCCGTGACCGCTCCGACGTCCGATGGAGGCCGTGCTCCCTTGTCCCTGTTCTGGCGGATCTTCCTGCTCAACGCCGCTGTGCTCGTCGCCGCGGGCACCCTGCTGCTGCTCGGCCCGATCACCATCTCCACACCGGTCCTGCTGACCGAGGCGATGATCCTGACCGGCGGGATCGCCTTCATGCTCGCCGCCAACGCGGCCCTGCTCCGGCTCGGCCTCTTCCCGCTCCAGCGGGTCACCCGCGCGATGACCACGACCGACCTGCTGCGCCCGAGCCCGCGCCCCGAGGTCGCCGGGCACGGCGAGATCGCCGCCCTGATCGAGACGTTCAACACGATGCTCGACCGGCTGGAGGCCGAGCGCGCCACCAGCAGCGCCCGCGCGCTCTCCGCCCAGGAGGCCGAGCGCCGCCGGGTGGCCCAGGAGCTCCACGACGAGGTCGGGCAGACCCTCACGGCGGTCCTCCTCGAACTCAAGCGCGTCGCCGACCACGCCCCCGAGCCGCTCCGCGGCGAGCTGCGGCAGGTCCAGGAGATCACCCGCGGCTCCCTCGACGAGATCCGCCGGATCGCCCGCCGGCTGCGCCCCGGGGTGCTGGAGGAGCTGGGTCTGGTCAGCGCGCTCACGGCTCTGATCACCGAGACGCCGACGCCCGACGGGCTGACGATCCGCCGCCGGACGGGCAAGGACCTGCCCGAACTGGACGCCGAGGCCGAGCTGGTCATCTACCGGATCACGCAGGAGGCACTCACCAACACGGTTCGCCACGCGCGGGCGTCACAGCTCGAACTCTCCCTGCGCCGCAGCTCCTGCGGGGTGGAGCTGCGCATCCGCGACGACGGCCGGGGCCTCGGGGACGCCCCCGAGGGCGCGGGTCTGCGCGGCATGCGCGAGCGCGCCCTGCTGATCGGCGCCGAGCTGTTCCTCGGCCCGGGGCCGCAGGGCGGTACCGAAGTACGTCTCGATGTGCCCGTCCGAAACGGAAGCCGGTGACCATGTCCCTCTCCTCCCCGCCCCCCTCCCGGAGCGCCGCCGCGCCGACCCGGATCCTGCTGGCGGACGACCACGCCCTGGTACGCCGGGGGGTCCGGCTGATCCTCGACGGTGAGCCGGACCTCACGGTCGTGGCCGAGGCCGGCGACGGCGCCGAGGCCATCGACATGGCCCGCGCCCAGCAGCCGGATCTGGCCATCCTGGACATCGCGATGCCCCGGCTCACCGGCCTCCAGGCGGCGCGCGAGCTGTCCCGGGTCCTGCCGGACCTGCGCATCCTGATGCTCACGATGTACGACAACGAGCAGTATTTCTTCGAGGCGTTGAAGGCGGGGGCGGCCGGGTACGTCCTCAAGTCGGTCGCCGACCGGGACCTGGTGGAGGCCTGCCGGGCGGCGATGCGCGACGAGCCGTTCCTCTACCCGGGCGCGGTCACGGCGCTCATCCGCAACTTCCTCGACCGGGCCAGGGACGGCGAGGATCTTCCGGCGCGGGCGATCACCGAACGGGAGGAGGAGATCCTCAAGCTGGTCGCCGAGGGCCACTCCTCCAAGGAGATCGCCGAGATGCTCGTCATCAGCGTCAAGACGGTGGAACGGCACCGTGCCAACCTGCTCCAGAAGCTCGGGCTGCGTGACCGCCTGGAGCTCACCCGGTACGCGATCCGCGCGGGCCTGATCGAACCGTGACCGCCGCCCACGAGCACAGGCCCTCGCACCGCGGGCAGTTCATGTGATTCTCACTCGACCCGCATAAAGTGCACCCGTGACCCAGATGACCCCGCCCGGCTGGCACCCAGACCCCGGGCATTCAGGTAAAGGCCCCGCTCAGGAACGCTGGTGGGACGGAGCCCGGTGGACCGGCCACGTGCGCCCGTCGCCCGCCGCGGTCCGCAGCCGCGGAATCCGTATCGGAGTCGGCGTGACCGTCGGCGCCGTGGTGCTCGCCGCGATCGGCGGCGGGGTGTACCTGCTGCGCGAGGACGACGGCGGCCGGCCGGGCATCGCGGTCGCCTCACCGTCCGCCACCCCCGAGGCCCCCGGCGGGCCGGGCGCACCGGACGGCGGAGACAAGGGCGGCGAGGACGGGGACGGGAGCGGCGAGGAGGACAGCGGCACCCAGGGGCCCGGCGAACAGCTCCCGCCGACCGAGCCGGGCTATGCCACGGACCTCGCGGCCGGGATCAGCCTGCCGGTGCCCAAGGGGTGGACGGGCAGGTCGGCACCGGTCGGCGCCGGGCTGACGACGGGTGAGCACCCCTGCCCCGGCGGCCCTGACAAGACGTGTGTGCGCGGAGGGGTGTTCTCGGCCCCCGCGGTGGCGGTGAAGCTGACGGCCGGGACGCCGGAGGAGGCGGCCAAGAAGGACATCGCCGTCAACGCCGAGCAGTCCTACGGCGGGGAGTCCTACGGGAAGATCACCTCGCACGAGGAGGTCAGGTCCGCTCCGGTCACCGTGGCGGGCCAGCAGGGCTACGCGGTGCGCTGGAAGGTGGTGACGGAGAAGGGCGACGACGGATACGTGGAATCGCTGGTGTTCCCCTCCCCTGCCGCCAAGGACAGGCTCGTGGTGGTCCGGTCCGGCTTCGACATCAACAAGGACGCGCCGAAGCTGTCCGTCCTGGACGAGATCGTCAAGGGCATCAAGGCCGCGTCGGGCACGGGCGCGGGCAACGGCGGAGCCGCCTGAGCCGCACCGCCTCCGGGGAGCCGGGCGGGACCGAAGGGTCCGGCCCGGCTCCCGGCGCGCTCAGCCACTTCCCAAGAGGTTCCCAGGAGAACTTCCGCCGATGCTCGGCCCGTGACGATCGCGCGGGTCGCCGTCGACGGTGACGGACGCGTCGTACCGGCGCCAGCCCGCCCACAGGTCCACCGCGCGAGACCGTAGCTCCCGGGCCCACGGTGACAGCCCACTCCCCCGTGGGCGACGGTGATCGTCAGCGCGGTGCCCGTGGCGCCAAAGTTGCTGAGGATGAGGGTGAGGGTGAGGTCCAGATTGACCCGGCCCCGGCCGCCCCGGCACGCAGAAGGCCGGGTGCGGGTTTGTGCGGAACCCGCC
>NZ_JBEYKR010000171.1:0-13756 GCF_040703535.1 Streptomyces sp. NPDC007346 | reverse complement strand
GTCCGACAGGGTCACCGCCCGCACCCGGCCCTCGGGCCCCGCGTCGAGCGAGGCGAGACCGCGACCGCAGTGCACGCCCACCCCCAGCTCGCCCACGAGCCGGGCGAGGACCCGGCCGCCGCCCTCGTCGACCTGGAGGGGCATGAGGTGCGGGGCCATCTCCACGACGTGCGGCCGCGCCCCGAGCAGCCGCAGCGCCTGCGCGGCCTCAAGCCCCAGCAGGCCGCCGCCGACGACGACTCCGGGCTCCCCGGGCCGCACGGCGGCACGGAGCGCGTCGAGGTCCTCGATCGTGCGGTAGGTGAAGCAGCCGGGGAGCTCCCGGCCGGGCACGGGCGGTACGAACGGGCGGGAGCCGGTGGCCAGGACGAGCGCGTCGTACCCCAGGACCGTGCCGTCGGCGCAGGTCACGGTGCGGGCGACCCGGTCGAGGCGGACCGCTCGCGTGTTCAGCCGCAGGTCCACGAACGGGTCGGCGCGCAGCTCGGGCGTGGTGAGGTCGAGATCGGCGGCGGTCCTGCCGTCGAGGTAGGCGGAGAGGGCGATGCGGTCGTAGGCGGGCCGGGGCTCCTCCGCCACGACCACGATTCGCCACCGGCCCGACCGGTCACCGGCCCGGAGCTCCTTGACCAGCCGGTGTCCGGCCATCCCGTGGCCGACGACGACCAGGACGCGTGTCATGGGGCGGGCTCCCTTCACGACGCGGCGGTCGTTTCGCAGATCCGGCGGACGATGGCCGTGCAGCTGCCGCAGCCGGTGGTGGCGCGGGTCGCCGCGGCGACGGCGGGAAGGTCCCGTGCGCCCTGCCGGCACGCCTGCTGGATGTCCCTCCTGGTGACGTTGTTGCACTGGCACACCACCGCGGTCTCCGGGAGCGCCGCGGAGCCCGCGTACTCCTCGTCGGTGCCCAGCAGCAGGGCGAGCCGGTCCGGGGGCAGCGGACGGTCCTCGGTGTACATCCGGCCGACGGTGGCGACGGCCCGGTCCAGGCCCACCAGGACACCCGCGCGCACCCGGCCGTCGCGCAGCACGAGGCGCCCGTAGCGGCCGCCGGCCGGGTCGGACAGCACGACCTGCTCGTCGTCGCCGGGGGTGTGCAGCGCCCCCGGCGGGCCCAGCACGGCGAGCGCGGGCAGCCGGGGCCGGACGACGTGCCGGGCGGGCGCCGGGCTGCCGTCCCCGTCGCCGACGAGCGTCCGGGCCAGGGCGTCCGCCTGGTCCCAGGCGGAGGCCAGGGTGGCGTGCCCGCCGGGGGCGCGGACGCAGTCCCCCAGGGCGTAGATGCGCGGGTCGCGGGTGCGCAGCCGGTCGTCCACGACGATGCCGCCGTCGACGGCCAGCCGGGCGGTGCGGGCGAGCGCGGTGTCGGGCTCGCTTCCGGTGCACAGCAGCAGGGTCCCGGCGGCCAGCAGGCGGCCGTCGTCGAGGACGATCTTGCCGGGTTCCACGGCGACGGCGCGGCGCTCGGTCTCCGACGCCACGCCGGCCTCCCGGAGCGTGGCCGCCACGAGGGCTCCGGCCCGTTCGTCGAGCAGCCGGTGCATGGGGTGGGCGCCGGGGTGGACGAGGGTGACGTCGTGTCCGGCGCGGCCCAGTGCGTACGCGGTCTCGGTGCCCCGCACTCCGCCGCCCACCACGACGACGGGCTCCTTGCCGACCGGCCCTGCGCCCAGCAGCGTGTGCGGGGCCCGGATGTCGGGGGCGCGCCGGTCCTCTCCACCGGCCAGGGGTGGCGGCACCGGCCGGGAACCGGTGGCCAGCACCAGGACGTCGTAGGGGTGTTCACCGCCCTCGGCGTCGCGTACGAGGCGTCGGCGCGGATCCACCGAGGTGATCCGGGTGCCCGTGCGGAGCGTGACACCCGGCGGGAGCGGCGCCAGCTCCAGGGCGCCGGGAGGCAGCGTTCCGTCGAGGACGGAGAGAAGCTGGGCCCGGTTGTAGGCGGGATGCAGCTCGGCGCCGAACACGGTGACGGGCCCGCGGTGGCCGTGCTGGTGCAGGCGCTGGACCAGGCGGTGCGCGGCGGGGCCGTGACCGATGACGGTGATCGCGCTCGTGCCGTCGACGGGGGCGGCGCTCATGCCGTCCGCTCCTGCCAGGGCTCGACGCGTACGGCGCACACCTTGTACTCGGGCATGCCGCTGACCGGGTCGAGCGCCGGTCCGGTCAACAGGTTGGCCCGGCCGGCGCCCGGGAAGTGGAAGGGCAGGAAGACGGTGTCGGAGCGCAGGGTGCGCACCAGGCGGACCCGGGCGACGGTGGAGCCGTGCGCCGAGGTGACCTTGGCCAGGGCGCCCTCGCTCAGCCCGTACCGGGCGGCCGTGCCGGGGTGGATCTCGACGTGCGTCTCGGGTGCGGCGGCCATGAGTTCGGGCACGCGGCGGGTCTGCGCCCCGGACTGGTACTGGGCCAGCACCCGCCCGGTGGTGGCGTGGAGCGGGTAGTGGGCGTCCGGTGTCGCGGCGGCGTCGCGGTACTCCACGGCGGCCAGGCGTGCCCGGCCGTCGGCGTGGGCGAACCGGTCGAGGAAGAGCCGGGGCGTGCCGGGGTGGTTGGCGTCGGCGGTGTCCGGGCAGGGCCAGTACAGTGCCTCGCCGGCGTCGAGCCGTTCGTAGCTGATGCCCGCGTAGTCGGCCCGGCCGCCGGCCGACGCCCGGCGCAGCTCCTCGAAGACGGTGCGCGGTGTGGTGGGGAAGCGGTGGGCGGGCTGCCCCAGCCGCACCGCGAGGCCGTGCAGCACCTCCAGGTCGGTACGTACGCCCGCGGGCGGGGTGAGGGCGGCCCGGCGGCGCAGGACCCGCCCTTCGAGACTGGTCATCGTGCCCTCCTCCTCGGCCCACTGGGCCACCGGCAGCACCACGTCCGCGAGTTCGGTGGTCTCGGACGGCACCATGTCGGCCACCACCAGCAGGTCGAGCGCGGCGAGGCGCCGCGTTATGTGACCGGCGTTGGGGGCGGAGACCACCGGGTTCGAGCCGAAGACCAGCAGGGCCCGCGGCCCGTCGGGGGTGCCCAGGGCGTCCAGGAGCTCGTACGCGCTGCGGCCGGGGCCGGGCAGGGACGCCGGGTCGACCCCCCACACGCCGGCGACGTGGGCGCGGGCCGCCGGATCGGTGATCATGCGGTACCCGGGCAACTGGTCGGCCTTCTGCCCGTGCTCGCGGCCGCCCTGGCCGTTGCCCTGCCCGGTGAGACAGCCGTACCCGCTGCCGCTCCGGCCGGGCATCCCCAGGGCGAGCGCCAGGTTGATGAAGGCGGCGGTGGTGTCGGTCCCCTTGCTGTGCTGCTCCACACCGCGGCCGGTGAGGAGGTAGCGCCGCTGGGCCTCGGCGAGCATGCGCACGGCTGCCCGCTGGTCCTCGACGGGAACACCGGTGAGCTGCTCGACGCGCTCGGGCCACCAGGGAAGGGCGCACCGCCAGGCGGCGTCGATGCCCGTGGTGCGGGTGTCGAGGTACTCCTTGTCCAGGTGGTTCTCGGTCATCGCGATGTGCAACAGGCCCAGGGCGAGGGCGAGATCGGTGCCGGGGGCGGGCTGGAGGTGCAGGGCCGCCTGCTCGGCGGTGCGGGTGCGGCGGGGGTCGATGACGATCAGCCGGGGGCGGACCAGGTGCCGCATCAGCGGCGGCATGGTCTCGGCCGGGTTGGCGCCGGCCAGCAGGACGACATCGGCGTCGCCGAGGTCGGTGACGGGGAACGGCAGCCCGCGGTCGAGGCCGAACGCCGCGTTGCCGGCGGCAGCGGCCGAGGACATGCAGAACCGGCCGTTGTAGTCGATCTGGCTGGTGCCGAGCGCGACGCGGGCGAACTTGCCCAGGGCGTAGGCCTTCTCGTTGGTCAGGCCGCCGCCGCCGAACACGCCCACGGCGTCGGGGCCGTACTCCTCGCGCACCCGGACCAGGCGCGCGGCGATCAGGTCGAGGGCGTCGTCCCAGCCGGCCGGGGCGAGTTCGCCTCCGGACCCGCGGACCAGGGGGCTGCGCAGCCGGTCGGGTGCGGTGAGCACGGCGGGGGCCGTCCAGCCCTTCTGGCACAGTCCGCCCTGGTTCACCGGGAAGTCGGGGGACGGTGCCACCTCGACGGCCGGGCCGCTGCGGCGCAGCAGGGTGCCGCACTGCAGGGCGCAGTAGACGCAGTGGGTGGCGACGGCGGCCTCGGGGCCCCGCGCCCGGTCAACGGACATGAGAGGTCCGGGGACGGGCCGGGCGGGGATCGGCGGGCGGGGTGGGTTCGCGGCGCAGGTAGACCCGCAGCAGGATCAGCGCGCACAGGGCGTAGAAGCCGAGGAAGCACAGGAAGGCCGTCTCGCCGCCGCCTCCGCCCTGGTACGAGCCCCGGAAGGCGAGGTTGACGGCGACACCGCCGAGCGCGCCGACTGCCCCGGCGATCCCGATGACCGCACCCGAGACCCGGCGCGCCCGCGCGAAGGCCTGCGGAGCGTCGGCGCCGGAGGTGATGGTCTCCTCCGCCTCCCGGGCGAACACGGCGGGGATCATCTTGTACGTCGAGCCGTTGCCGAAGCCGCTGAGGACGAACAGGACGGTGAAGCCGGCGACGAACAGGGCGAAGGAGCCGGCCCGGGACGCGATCAGCAGCACACCGGTGCCCGCTGCCAGCCCGGCGAAGGTCCACACGGTGACGCGGGCCCCGCCCCACCGGTCGGCCACCTTCCCGCCGAACGGCCGGGCGAGGGAGCCGAGCAGAGGGCCGAGGAAGGTGACCGAGGCGGCCTCCAGCGGGGTGGAGCCGAACTCGCTCTGCAGGACGAGGCCGAAGGCGAAGCCGTAACCGATGAACGAGCCGAAGGTGCCGATGTAGAGGATGGATATCCACCAGGTGTGGCGGCTGGCGCCGGCCTCGCGCAGAGCACCCGGCTCCGCGCGCACGGCCTCCACGTTGTCCATCCGCAGCGCCGCCAGCACGGACACGATCACGATGAGCGGCAGGTAGAGCGCGATCACGTACGACGGATGCGTGTTCCCGGCCGTGGCGATGACCAGCAGGCCCAGTATCTGGATGACGGCGACGCCCAGATTGCCGCCGCCCGCGTTCACCCCCAGGGCCCAGCCCTGGTGCCGCTGCGGGTAGAAGATGGTGATGTTGGTCATCGAGGAGGCGAAGTTGGCTCCGCCCACGCCTGCTGTGGCACCGATCAGCAGGAAGACCCACAAGGGGGTTCCGGGACGCTGGACGAAGACGAACGCGAGGACGGTCGGCACGAGGAGCACGGCGGAGGCGAACACCGTCCAGTTGCGGCCGCCGAAGCGGGTCACCGCGTAGCTGTACGGAAGCCGCAGCACCGCGCCGACCAGGGTGGGGACGACCACCAGCAGGAACTTCTCGTCCGGGGCGAAGTCCAGGCCGATCTCCGGCGACATGAACAGGACGAGCACCGACCACAGGCTCCACATGGAGAAGCCGATGTGTTCGGACAGGACGGACAGCACGAGATTGCGGCGCGCGATCTTCCTGCCGGAGAGTTCCCAGAACTCCTCGTTCTCCGGATCCCAGTCCTGGATCCACCGCCCGGAAGCGGACCGTCGGGTCTTCATCTCTGTGGGACTCCTGTGTCGCAGGGGGTGTGCCGGGGCGAATCCGGCCACACCGGAAACGGGGGTGACGCGACAGATACCGGCCGGCCTCGTCGCCGTCCGGGTGCCGTCACCCCTGCAAGCCGGCGGAGTGTCCACCCGCTCACTCGTTCACGAACAGGGTTCCGCGCACCACCGGTCAGCCGCGGGGAACAGGGTCACTGCTTCTCGATGACGTCCTTGATGCGCTCAAGGGTGTCGTCCAGGTCCTGTTCGAGCTTGGCCGTCCAGTCGGAGATGAACTGCGCGCACTCCTGCTCGTTCATGTCCTTGACGATCTTGTGAATTCCGGCGGTCGCCGTGCCCATCCGGAAATGGTGGGTGAGGACACTGCCGTCCCCGTCGGCCTCGATGTCGAAGCCCCACAGGCTCTCCTGGTCCTCCCGGGCGTGCGTGAGCATCACCCACCGGAAGGTCCGGCCCGGCTCCGCCGCCACGATCCTCGCCTCCGTGTACCAGGTGCCGCGGATCAGCGGGGCCCAGGCCACCACTTCCTCGCTGCGCAGGTTCTCGCCGCGGAAGATCGAGCCAACGGCGGACGGCTGCCCCGACGCCCACTCGCCGCCCCGGCACTCCGGGCTCCATTCGGCCTGGCGCGGCAGGTCGCTGACGACCTCGTAGACCTTCTCGGGGGAAGCGGAAACACGCTTGTCGGCGCGCAGTTCGAACAGCGGGGACTTTCCGATGATGGTGTTCGACATACCGGCGATCCTGCCGACGGCGGCGCAGGGGGGCAACGCGGTCGCCGCTGATCCGTCAAGTCCCCGGAGGGCGCCGCGTCGGCCGGGTAGGCATGGACACAAGGGGCGTGCGCCGCCCACCAGTTGACGCTTAGAGTCGTCATCCGTGAGTTCGCCGGAAGGGGAGACGCATGGAACCCGTGGCAGTGGACCTTCTCATGGCCCTGGCGAGCGGAACCGCCGGGGCCGCCGGACAGAACCTCTGGGAACGGCTGCGCGCCCTCGCGCAGCGGCCCTCCGCCCGACAGCCCGACGCCGCACAGGGCGACGGGGAGCCGACGGTGGGCGAGTTGGCCGTGGCCCTGGACGAGGACGCCTCCGACGAGCAGCGCGCCGCCCTGCTGGCCGAGGGCCTCGCCCTGCGCGCCCGCCAGGACCCGGCGTTCGCCGAGGCCCTCGCGCTGTGGCGGCGGGAGGCGGAGCGACTGCCCGCCGCGTCGACCGGCGCGGGCACCCAGCACCAGGAGATATCGGGAGGCACCCAGCACAACGTCCTCTTCACCCGCGACGTCCACGGTCCGATCAACCTGGGCTGACCGGGGGAGCGAGGACGAGAGGAGGGGACGGGGGTGGCGGGCGGCGGGGGAGGCCGGGCGGCGGGAGACGACGGCCTGCACCAGGAAATCTCCGGGGGAACCCAGCAGAACGTCATCTTCGCGCAGGTCATCGAGAACGTCTCCCTTCACGGGGAACACGACCTCCGTGCGATGCGCGGTGCCGGGGGCCGCGACGCCCGGCGCGGCCTCGGCACAGCGGTCCTGCCGTCCGCCGTCGCCCTGCTCGGGGTGTTCCTGCTCCTGGCCCGCCCCGAGCTCCCGCTGCCCGCGGGGCTCGACCCGGGGCCGGTGGCCGGCGGCTGGTCGCTCCTCGTGGGCGCCGTCGGATACGCCGTGTGGTCCCGGGTGCGCAGGGAGCGGGCCCGCCGGCGCCTGGCCACCTGGCACACCAGGCGCAACCTCGCGCGCGCCACCGAGGCGCTGGCGGAGGGCCTGGCCCTCCGCTACGACGAGGACGAACGCCTGACGAGGATCAACGACCCCTACCCGCTGGACGTCGCCTGGACCACCCCGCAGACGGAGACGGACGAAGCGGCGGGGCGGGAACGGAAGGGGCCCGAGGCAGAGGAACCGCCCCCGTCGGCACGGCCCGCCCCGCCCGACATCGCCGACCACTACAGCGCCACCCCCGCCCGCCGCCTGGTCGTCCTCGGCGGCGCCGGAGCCGGCAAGTCCGTGCTCGTCCTGCGTCTGGCCCACGCCTTGCTGCACCGCCGCGCCAAGGGCTCCGGCGACCCGGTGCCGATGGTCGTGTCCCTGGCCTCCTGGGACCCGGGCCAAGGGCTGTTGCGCTGGATGGCGAACCAGCTCGCCGACGCGTACCCGGAGGCGTGCACCCCCGTGCCCGAGGCGCCCGCGGCGGACGTCGCCTTCCACCTCCTCCTCACCGGCCGGGTCCTGCCCGTGCTCGACGGCTTCGACGAACTCCCCGAGGACCGGCGGGCCGCCGCCTTCCACCAGATCAGCCGGACCATGCGCGGCCGCCGCCCCTTCGTGCTGGCCAGTCGCGAACCCGAGTACCGCGAACACGCCCCCGACGAGGCGGACTTCGAGCGCACCGAGATCCGCCTGAGCCCGCTCGACGACGCGACCGTACGGGCCTACCTCGGCCCCGGTCGGACCCGCACCCGCTGGACGACGGTCCTGGACCGGCTCGCCGACCACTCCTCCGACGCGCCCCCCGAAGTCCGGCGGCTGCGCGAGGTGTTGAGCGTTCCGTTGATGGCGAATCTGGCCCGGGTCGCGTACGCCCACACCACCGCCGATCCCTCGGAGCTGCTGGAGCCGGACGTGTTCGGGTCCCGCGCCGACATCGAGCGCCACCTCTACGACGCGTTCCTGGACGCCGTCTACAGCTCCTCGCACGACATACAGGCGGCGTACGGCGGCTGGTCACCCCAGCAGGCACGCACCTGGGTCGGTTACCTCGCCGCCCGGATGAAGGCGGCGAACGAACAGGATCTCGCCTGGTGGCGCCTGGAGGAGGCCCTGCCCCGGGTCGTCGCCGTGCTCGTCCTGGTGCCGGCGCTCCTCGTCGGCTCGCTGGCGGTCTCGGGCCTCGCCTTCGGCCTGCCGTGGTGGCGGCTGTGGCTGCCGTGGCCGTCCCCGCTCGGCGCGTACATGATGCTCTGCGGACTCGTTCTCGTGGCGGAGGCGGCCGTTCGGACCACCGGGCGGCAGGAGCTGCCGCGCAGGCTGCACCGGCCCGACCGGGAGGACGTCCGGGGCGAGTTCACCCGGTGGCCGGGCCGGGTGCGGGCGGCCCTGTCCGCCTCGGCGATCGTCGCGACCGGGGCGGCCGCTCTCCGCTGGGGCGGCGGATGGTCCTTCCTCTTCGCCTACAGCTGTGGCGCGGTGGCATGGTGGTACGGGCGCCGGATCCTGGGACGCGTGTGGCGCAGCGCCGATCCAGCCCTGGCCGACACCCCGGCCGCTCTGCTGCGAGCGGACCGGCGAGGCGTGCTCACCCTGGGCTGGTTCGCCTCGCTCCGCTCGGGCAACGAGGCGACACCACTGCGGTACCGGCTCGCCCGCACCGCGTCGGCCGGGGTGGTCGCGCGGCCCCGCCCCACCCCCGGGCGGGTTCGCCGGACTGTGGCCATGGCGCTCGTCCTCGCGGTCTCGGGCGGGCAACTCGTGGTGGGCTCCGGTGTGATGATCGCCGAGCGCCTGCCGGGGCCGGTGCGCTCGCTGCCCGCCGCCTGCGCGCTCCTGGACCCGAAGGATCTGGACCGTCTGACCGAGGACCACTCCCAGGTGGGCGCCGCCGACGGCGCGTCGTGCTCGGTGGACGAGCAGGCGCCGTTCAGCCGCAACGTGTCCATCGGCGTCAGCCGGATCCTGGCCGTGGGCGACGGCATCGGCATCAGCGGACCCGAGAGGGCTCAGACCTTCTACGTGGAGCGACGCAGCCAGGCAGGGAACACCGCGAAGAGGTACGTGTCGGACGACGGCTTCCCCCGGGATCTCGACGGCCTGGGCCACGAGGCGTACGTGGCTGCCTGGACCGGTACCGTCGCGGGCCGGGTGGAGGGGCCGAGGGCGACGGCCAGGGTCGGTGTGCGGAGCGGCAACGCCGTGATCCTGCTCGACTACGCCGAGGAATTCGCCTCCCTCGACCGCGCCGCCGAGATCGCCCAGGTCCTGGCCCGGAAGGCCCTGCACCGGGCGGGCCTCGCCGGATTCCGGCCTCGCGGCAGGGACCCGCAGCCGATCGCCGGGGGCGCCACCACACCGGCCGTCGACCGGCCGCTCACCTCGGTCGCCCCGCGACGGGCCCCCTCCGCCGAGGATCACCGCTTCGTGTTCTACGACCGGCGCAGGACGGGTTCGGTGTACGGCGCGACCTGGCAGGGAGACGAGCGCTCCTACCTCTGGAATCTGCACGAGGTCCACTTCGTCTTCCGCGCGCCCAAACACATGGAGTGCGGCTTCGACGGGTACCTCTCCGACCACCGCACGTACACCTGCACGGCGGTGCCCGACGACGTCGAGGCAGGGCTGCTCCCCGAACTGCGCCTGGAGATCCGCAGCCTGTACTGCGGGCAGAACTGCACCGGTGCGCAGACGGCCGCATTCCTGCGCGCCATCCCCGGCCACGCCGCCACCACTTGGACGAGGCACAACGAACGGGCCTACTACGCGACCGACTTCGTCGGCGACGACAGCTACCGCCTGGCCATGAAACGGATCTGGGCCTGGCAGAACAAGAGCGAAGGCATCTATCAGGCCTATCTGCTGTGGGTACGCGTCGAGGTCCCGTCCGAGCACCGCGCCCTGGCCCAGAAGATCGTCAACGACATGTACGCACAGACGGGCGCCGCCGAGATCCTGCGATTCGGCTGATCGCGTGACCGGACCGCTCCCTCTTCTGAGCCCGCGCCGCCGGCGTCCTGCCTCCCCGTCGTCGCCACCTCCCCGCGACGAGCCGGCCGGGGCGGGTGAGCGCCGGGCGCTCAGGGAAGGTTGACGAGACGGAGGTAACGCTCCCAGTCCCAGAGAACGCCCGGGTCGGTGTGATCGCTGCCCGGCACCTCGTGGTGGCCGATGACGTGCGCCCGGTCCTTGGGTAGGCCGTGCCGTTCGCAGATCGCCGCGGTGAGCAGGGCCGAGCGCCGGTACATCACATCGGTGAAGAACTCCGGACGGTCCACCCACCCCTCGTGCTCGATGCCGATGCTGCGGGTGTTGACGTCCCAGTTGCCCGCGTGCCAGGCGATGTCCTCCTCCCGTACGCACTGGGCGACGTGGCCGTCACCGGAGCGCACCACGTAGTGGGCGGAGACCTGCTTGGCCGGATCGCGGAAGATGCCGATCGTCGGGGTGAACAACTGCTGCGCGACATGGATGACGACGCACTCGACCCGGCGTTCCGAAGGGTGCGCGGGGACCGTGTAGTTCGCCGCGTGGGCCGGTGCCCACAGAGCCGTCGCATGGTCCACGGCGCCCGGCGAAGCCGCCACGGCCCGTGCCGACGCGGGAACCAGCGCCGTCGCCGCGGCGACGGCGGCCCCCTGAAGGAGCCTTCTGCGGTGCATCGCACTCCTATGGGGGCCGGGGGCGCTGTAAGGGTGACGCGTAAGGGAGAAGAGGAGGCCGGAGCGCTCTCCCGCTGATGACGCACGGAATGAGGCTCCGGTTCCCCACACCCGCACCCTCGCCGACGGACCTCAGTTCCCGGCGGAAGCCCCCGCCAGCGCACTCGCCGGGTCGTCGTCCGCCGGCCCCGCGGGCACCCACCGGCCGCGCTCCTTGCGGTAGGGCCACCACCGGCCGTCGCGGTCGTACCGGAGCTGTACGTCGGCGCCCACCACCGTCCAGCGGGCCGGGGCCGCCCGCAGCTGCGGGCGCTCACCCTCCTCCCAGGCCTCGGCGAGGCGGGCACGGGCGCGGGCCAGGGAGTCCGGGTCCGGGTCCCACTCCTCGTCCAGCACCGCCAGCGCGGCGACCCCTCCGTAGCGCCACGCCCGCACGGCGGCCTCCAGGTCGGCACGCGGCCGGCCCGAGCCCTTGGCCAGCCGCGTCGCGATCCACGGCTCCGGGCGGGCGTCGGCGGCCAGCCGTACCGCGTCCTGCTCCGGTGTCAGCTCCGCCGCCACCGGCTGCCGTTCGTGCCCCGGAGCCAGCGCCTCAAGCAGCATCCGGTGGGCCCGTACGGCGCTGTCGGCGGCCAGGACCTCCAGCGCCGCCGGGTCGAGGCCGGGCGGCGGCCCCGTCTCCGTGTCCAGCGACGGCGGCAGCCCCGGCTCCCCGGGCACCGGCGGGGGCGCGGGCAGCGGCGGCAGGATGGAGCCGGCGGCGAACGCCTCGTCGGCCGGGACTCCGTACGCCGCGCGGTCCACCTCCTCCGGCGCACCGGCCCGCCCACCGCGCACCGCACGGGCGGCGCTGCGGACCTGGAGCTCGTCCAGCAGCCGCCGCTCGTCGCGTCCCCGCATCAGCAGCAGGACGAAGGGGTCCTCGTCCAGCAGCCGCGCCACCTGGTAGCACAGGGCGCCCGAGTGCGGGCAGTGGTCCCAGGTGCCGCAGGAGCACTCCGGCTCCAGGTCACCGATGCCGGGCAGCAGATCCACCCCGGCGCCCGCCGCGTCCTCCACCAGATGCGGCGGCATCTCCCGGTCGAGCAGCGCCGCGATGTGCCCGGCCCGGTCCACCGCCATGTCCAGGAAGCGGTCCCACGCCTGATCACTCAGCTCCTGGAGCAGCACATCGCTGCGGTGGCCCGTACCGTCCCGGTCCCGGACGACGGCCGTGATCCGGCCGGGCCGTACGGAGACCGCCCCCACGCCACCCTCCCTGGCCAGCCGGCGCCCCTTCTTGAGCTGCTGACCGTCCAGCGCGGTGTCCTCCAGCGCCTTGAGCCACGCCCGGCCCCACCAGGACGTGGCGAAACCCCGGCCCGGCGGGGGAGGCAGCGGCGCGAACGTACGCTCCGCCCGGTCCGCCCCGCTCCCGGAGTCCACCGCGTCCGTCCCGTACTCGTCGTCGCTCATCGTGCGCCCCCTCGCAGCTCGACCAGATCGGCCAGTTCCGCATCGGTCAGTTCGGTCAGCGCCGCCTCCCCCGAGCCGAGCACCGCGTCCGCGAGCCCCTGCTTGCGGGCGAGCATCCCGGCGATCCGGTCCTCGATCGTGCCCTCGGCGATCAGCCGGTGCACCTGGACGGGCTGCGTCTGCCCGATCCGGTAGGCCCGGTCCGTCGCCTGCGCCTCGACCGCCGGGTTCCACCAGCGGTCGAAGTGCACGACATGACCGGCCCGGGTGAGGTTGAGCCCGGTCCCCGCCGCCTTGAGGGAGAGCAGGAACACCGGAGCCTCGCCCGCCTGGAAACGGTTCACCATCTCCTCACGCCGCGCCACCGGCGTCCCCCCGTGCAGGAACTGCGTACGCACCCCCCGCGCCGCCAGATGCTCCTCCAGCAACCGGGCCATCTGTACGTACTGCGTGAACACCAGGACGGAGCCCTCCTCGGCCAGGATCGTGTCCAGGAGTTCGTCCAGCAGCTCGACCTTCCCCGACCGGTCCGCGATCCGCGGCCGGTCCTCCTTCAGATACTGCGCCGGGTGGTTGCAGATCTGCTTCAGCGCCGTCAGCAGCTTCATCACCAGCCCCCGCCGCTCGAACCCGTCCGCGCCGGAGATCTCGGCCAGGGTCTCGCGGACCACCGCCTCGTACAGCCCGGCCTGTTCGGCCGTCAGTGACACCGCCCGGTCGGTCTCCGTCTTCGGCGGCAGCTCAGGAGCGATCCCCGGGTCGGACTTGCGGCGGCGCAGCAGGAACGGGCGCACCAGAGCCGCGAGCCGCTCGGCGGCCCCCGGGTCGGTGCCGCCCTCGACGGCGGCGGCGTACCGGGTACGGAAGGCTCCGAGCCGGCCCAGCAGCCCGGGTGTCGTCCAGTCCAGGATCGCCCACAGCTCGGAGAGGTTGTTCTCCACCGGGGTACCGGTGAGGGCGACGCGGGCGCGGGCGCCGATGGTGCGCAGCTGCTTGGCCGTCGCCGAGTGCGGGTTCTTCACGTGCTGCGCCTCGTCGATGACGACCATGCCCCAGGACGCGGCCGCCAGCCGGGGTGCGTCGAGGCGCATCGTGCCGTACGTCGTCAGGACGAACTCACCGTCCGCCAGCCCTTCCAGGGAACGCGACGCGCCATGGAAACGGCGTACCGGGGTGCCCGGGGCGAACTTCTCGATCTCCCGCTGCCAGTTGCCCATCAGCGAGGTGGGGCAGACCACCAGCGTCGGGCCGGCCGCGTCCCGGTCGCCCTGGCGGTGCAGATGCAGGGCGATGAGCGTGATCGTCTTGCCCAGGCCCATGTCGTCGGCGAGGCAGGCCCCGAGGCCGAGCGAGACCATGGTGTTGAGCCAGTTCAG